>NZ_JBFAOF010000925.1:0-2801 GCF_040675125.1 Spirillospora sp. NPDC049652
CCTACATCGTGCCGCGCCCCGGCGCGCGCATCGACCCGGCCGCCGTCCGCGCGCACGTCCACGCCGAGGTCGCCCGGTACGCCGTGCCGCGCGACGTGCACCTCGTCGCGGGGCTGCCGCGGAACGCCACCGGCAAGATCGTCCCGCGCCGGCTGATCCCCCCGGACGCCCCGTCGCACGCGTGAGGCGCGGGCTTCGGCGGCCTGCTGGTCCGGGGGAGCGGGGACGGGCATGATGGGAGGCGGACGGGGTCGCCGGGCCGCCCCCCGAGTGTGAAGGGTCTGACGCCGCCATGCCGCTGCCGGGTCCGCTGCGACGGCGCTGCCGGGAGTTCCTCGGCGGCGAGGTGGAGATCCGCTACCTGTTCCCCGCGCTGAGCCACGGCGGCGGCGCGGGGTTCCTGTTCGTGGTGACCGGCGACCGGATCACGGTGCTGTGCACCGGGACGTTCAGCCGGACGCGCCCGAGCGGCGTGTGGGGGAGCTACCCGCGCGAGCGGCGGATCGGGCCGGTCTCGACGGGCGCGGGCGCGAACTTCGAGTTCGCCGGGGCGTTCTTCGAGGTGGACGACGAGTACGTGCCAGTGATCAACGCGGCCGACGCCGAGGTCTTCGACCCCGCCAGCCTGCCCCGCGACCCGCTCCCCGACCTGTAGCGCCCGCCCCCGAGCGGGCCGCTCAGGCGGAGGCGGCCCGCTCGGGGGCGGGCTTGGCGGGCGCGCTCTTCTTCGGCCCGCCCTGCGGCCGCAGGAAGAAGCCCATCACCACGACCAGGTACAGCGCCCACATGATCAGCTGCAGGGCGGTGACCTGCGGCGTGACGTTCAGGACGCCCTGGAAGGCGGTCTGCAGCCAGTCGCCCGCCGAGCCGAACTTGGCGAAGAACTCGTGCGGCTCCAGCCAGACGGTGTGCAGGCCGGGCAGGACGTCCGCCTCCTGCAGGTCCTTGAAGCCGTAGCCGAACACGCCGGCCGCGACCACGATCAGCGCGCCGCCCGTCCAGGCGAAGAAGCGCTTGAGGTTCAGCTTCAGCCCGCCCCGGTACAGCAGGTACCCGAGGACGACCGCGCAGGCGAGGCCGAGCAGCGCGCCGAGGATCGGCTGCGTGGACCCCTCGGACGAGCTGGTGATGTTCGTCCACAGGAACAGCGCGGTCTCCAGGCCCTCGCGGCCGACCGCGAGGAACGCGACCGTCCCGAGCGCGACCGGCCCGACGTTCAGCGCGCCGTCGAGCTTGCCCTCCAGCTCCTTCTTCATGAACCGGGAGGTGCGGCGCATCCAGAAGACCATCCAGGTGACCAGCCCGACCGCGATGATCGACAGGATCCCGCCGAACAGCTCCTGGGTCTTGAACTGCATCTCCGAGGACGCCGCCGACAGCGCCAGCCCGAACCCGACCGCCACCGTGATCGCGAGCCCGATGCCGATCCACACCGGCAGCAGCGCCTCGCGCCGCCCGGTCTTCACCAGGTAGGCGATCAGGATGCTGACGACGAGGGCGGCCTCGAGACCCTCCCGCAGTCCGATGAGGAAGTTGCCCAGTAGCATCGCCACGCTCCTCGGGGATCGGGCCACGGGACGGTTCCCTGCGGCGGAAAAGGATGCTTAGGCAAAGCTAACCTAAATCACCGCATGGCCCAACAGCCGGCCCCTGTGATGTGACCCCGGCAGGCGATGCCCCTAGAGCCCCCCTAGGGCTCCCTAGAGCTCCTCCCACGTCCTGACCAGGGGCGGGACGACCAGCCCGATCTGCCACTCGCGCGCCCCGAGGGCGCGCAGGGCGTCCGAGAGCCGCTCGGCGTCGACCGGGCCGGGCGGCGGCGACCACGACAGGCGGCGCACCGCGTCCGGCTGCATCAGGTTCTCGGCCGGGACGTTGTACTCCTCCGACAGCGTCGTCACGACCGCGCGGGCGGCGGTGAGCCGCGCGGCGGCGGCCGGGTCGCGCTCGGCCCAGCGGTGCGCGGGCGGCGGCCCGTCGCCGGGGATGTTCGCCTCGGGCAGGCCGCGCTCGGGCAGCCCGCGCGCCCGGGTCACCGCCCGCAGCCACGCGGACTGGTGGCGGCGCGCCCCGCGGCCCTTCATCGTGGGCAGCGCCAGCAGCTCGGCGGGCGTCTTCGGCGTCTTCAGCGCGAGCTCGACGATCGCGGCGTCCTGCAGGACCCGGCCGGGGGACAGGTCGCGCTCCTGCGCGATGCGGTCGCGGGTCTCCCAGAGCTCCCGGACGATCGCCAGGGCCCGCCGGTTGCGCACCCGGTGGATGCCGGACGTGCGGCGCCACGGGTCGGCGCGCGGGGTCTTCGGCGGCGTCGCCAGGATCGCGGCGAACTCCTCCACCGCCCACGGCAGCTTGCCGGTGGCCTCCAGCTCGGCCTTGAGGGCGTCGCGCAGCTCCACCAGCAGCTCGACGTCCAGCGCCGCGTACTTCAGCCAGTCCTCGGGCAGCGGACGCGTCGACCAGTCGGCCGCCGAGTGGCCCTTCTCCAGCGCGTAGCCGAGGACGGTCTCGACGATCGAGCCGAGCCCGACCCGCGGGTAGCCGAGCAGCCGCCCGGCCAGCTCGGTGTCGAACAGCGAGGTCGGCACGAGCCCGACCTCGGCCAGGCAGGGAAGGTCCTGGTTGGCGGCGTGCAGCACCATCTCGGTGCCGGACAGCGCCGCGTTCAGCCCGGTCAGGTCGGGGCACTCGATGGGGTCGATCAGCGCCGTCCCCGCGCCCGCGCGGCGCAGCTGGATCAGGTAGGCCCGCTGCCCGTACCGGTAGCCGGACGCGCGCTCGGCGTCCACCGCGACCGGCCCGCT
>NZ_JBFAOF010000926.1:0-2798 GCF_040675125.1 Spirillospora sp. NPDC049652
GCCGCCGCGGCCGCGCCCCCGAGCAGCAGCCCCCGCCGCGGGACGCCTCCCGAAGCCGCCGCTGTGACCGGCGACGGGGCCGGTCGCGGGGCCGGGACGGGCGGTGGCCCGGGAGCGGTCAGCCGGTCGAGCAGGTGCGGGATGGTCGGACGCGCCGCCGGGTCCTTCGCCAGGCACGCGGCGACGATCTCGTGCAGGTCGCCGGCCAGGCCGTCCAGCGCGGGCGGCGCGCTGGTGATGCGGTGCACGATCGCCGGGATGGTCGGCGCGTCGAACGGGCCGTGTCCGGTCGCGGCGTAGGTGAGCAGGCAGCCGAGCGAGAACACGTCGCCGGGCGGCCCGGTCTCCTCGGCGCGCACCTGCTCGGGCGACATGAACGAGAACGTCCCGACGACGACGCCCGCCGAGGTCAGGGACGTCGCGTCCGCGGCGCGCGCGATCCCGAAGTCGATGATCCGCGGGCCGTCCGCCGCCATGATGACGTTGCCGGGCTTCAGGTCCCGGTGCACCAGCCCGCTGCCGTGGATCGCCGCCAGCCCCTCGGCGAGGCCCGCGCCGAGGCGGCGCACCTCGTGCGGCGGCAGCGGCCCCTGCCGGACGACCACCTGCCGAAGCGACGGCCCCGGCACGAACGCGGTGACCATCCACGGAGACCCGGCCTCGGGATCGGCGTCCACGACCGGCGCGGTGTGGAACCCGCCGACCTTCCGCGCCGCCTCGATCTCGCGCGCGAACCGCGACCGGAACCGGGCGTCCGCCGCGAACTCGGCGCGGATCAGCTTCACCGCGACGCGCCGGCCGCCCGGGGAGACGCCGAGGAACACCTCGCCCATGCCGCCCGCGCCGAGCCGTCCCTCCAGCCGGTACGGGCCGACCTCGCGCGGGTCGTCGGGGCGCAGCGGCTGCATCAGCGGACCTTCCACAGGTAGACGCCGTTGTCGGCGCTCGTTCCGAGGCCGGAGCCCGCCGCGACGAGCGTGCCGTCGGGACTGACCCGCACCGACTC
This sequence comes from Spirillospora sp. NPDC049652, assembly GCF_040675125.1. Classification (NCBI taxonomy): domain Bacteria; kingdom Bacillati; phylum Actinomycetota; class Actinomycetes; order Streptosporangiales; family Thermomonosporaceae; genus Spirillospora; species Spirillospora sp. NPDC049652. The sequence continues at coordinate 1,007 of NZ_JBFAOF010000926.1, forward strand.
GATCGCGGACGACGGTCCGGTCAGCGTCCCCGCCGGGGCGCGGTTCGCGAGGTCGAACAGCCGGACGGTCCGGTCGGTGTTCCCGACGGCGAGCGTGCGGCCGTCCGGGGTGGCGGCCAGCCCGTGGATCACGCCGCCGCCCGGGGCGATCGTCGCGGTGGTCCGGCCGGAGGGGTAGTCCCAGATCCGGACGATCCCCTCGTTCCCGCCGCTCACCAGCGTCCGGCCGCCGGGGATGAACGCGAGCGCGCGGACGCTGTCCTTGTGCCCGGTGAGCGTGCCCGTGCGGCGTCCGGTCACCGGGTCGTACATCAGGACGCTGCTGCCGGGCGCTTTCCGGTAGAAGCCGTCGGTCACGGCCGCGACGGTCCGCCCGTCCGGGCTGAACGCGACCTCGTCGACGCCCGCGTTCCCGCTTCCGGTGAGCGTGCGGAGCTTGCGGCCGCTCGCCGCGTCCCAGATCCGGATGTCGGGGTTGCAGCCCGCGAGAAAGCGCCCGTCCGGGCTGTAGGCGAGCCCGCTCACGCCGAACCGGTCGGTGGGGAGGGTGTGCTTGAGCGTTCCGTCGCCCGTGTCCCACAGCCGGACGGTCCCGTCGAGCGCCGAGCTCGCCACGGTCCGCCCGTCGGGGCTGAACGCGACGCCGAGCACGCTGGACGTGTGCCCGCGCAGGGTGTGGAGGGGCCGCCCGGCGGCGACGTCCCAGATGATGACGGTCGTGTCGCTGCTGCCGCTGACCAGGGACCGCCCGTCCGGGCTGAACGCGACGCTCTGCACCCCCTCCTTGTGCCCGGTGAGGACGGCGGTGGGCCGGGTGAACGAGGCCAGGCGCGGCGTCCGGCCGGGCGGTTTCCCCTTCGTGCCGCCTGGGCCGTCCGAGCCGCCGCCGAGCAGCAGCGCCGCCGGAACGCCGACGGCCGCCGCCGCGAGGGTCACGCCGCCTCCGATCAGCAGCGCCCGTTTCCGCACGTCAACGGGCTTGGCCGTCCCCCGCGGCGGGAGATGGCCCTCCCTGGCGGTCGGGTCGGCGGTCGTCGCGCCCACTCCGGTCGCGTCCACTCCCGTCGCGCCCACTCCGGTCGCGTCCACTCCCGTCGCGTCCGCGGATGTGGCGGGCACCGCCTCGGCGGGGGTGGCGAGCAGCGCGGCCAGGCTCGGCGTCGGCAGCGCGCCGGCGCTCGGGTCGGTGAGGTGCGCGAGCACCTGCCCGACGGTCGGACGCGCCGCCGGGTCCTTGGCCAGGCAGACCTGGACCAGACCGCGCAGCGGCTCCGGGACGTCCCCCACCTCGGGCGCGTCGTTGAGGACGCGGTGCACGATCGCCGGAATGGTCGCGGCGTCGAACGGGCCCCTCCCGGTCGCCGCGAACGCGAGGAGGCAGCCCAGCGAGAAGACGTCGGCGGGCGGCCCGGCCGGTCCGGCGAGCACCTGCTCGGGGGCCATGAACGCGTACGTGCCGACGACGACGCCGTGCGAGGTCAGGGATGTCGCGTCGGTGGCGCGGGCGACGCCGAAGTCGATGATCCGCGGGCCGTCCGCCGCCATGATCACGTTCTCCGGCTTCAGGTCGCGGTGCACCAGCCCGCAGGCGTGGATCGCGGCCAGGCCCTCGGCGAGCCCGGCCGCGAGCGCGCGCAGGCCGTCCCGGGCCAGGGGGCCGCGCTCGGCCACCACCCGGCGCAGCGACGGGCCGGGGACGAACGCGGTGGCGAGCCACGGTTCGGGCGCGTCCGGGTCGGCGTCCACGACCGGCGCGGTGTGGAATCCGCCGACCCTCCGGGCCGACTCGATC
>NZ_JBFAOF010000927.1:0-2761 GCF_040675125.1 Spirillospora sp. NPDC049652
CCGAGACCTCGGCCGCGGGGTGCAGCAGCGTGCGGCGGCGGTCGGACGGGTCGGGCTCGGCGCGGACGACGCCCGTGTCGCGCAGCCGCGCGACGCAGTTGGAGACCTGGCTCTGCACCAGGCCGGCCCTCCTGGCGATCTCGGTAACCGTCGTGCCCGGGTGCTCGCGGATGTCCTCGGCGACGATCAGCACGGTGCTGGTGCTGGTCGGGTGCTCGCCGACGCCCTCGGTCGGGATCGCGGCCTCGGCGATCTTCTGGAGGCGGCGGCCCAGCAGGTACAGCTCGGTGACGTTCACGGTCCGAGATTACATCACTCAGAGATGCATCTCTATTGATACATCTCAAAAGATGCATTACCGTCGGCGGCATGACGAAGTGGCGCGGCAACCCCTGGGCCGTCCTGGCGACGCTCTCCCTCGGGTTCTTCATGACCCTGCTCGACATGACGATCGTGAACATCGCGGTCCCGGACGTGATGCGCTCCCTGCACACCGGCCTCGACCAGGTGCTCTGGACGGTCGGCGGGTACACGCTCGTGCTCGCCGTCCTGCTGGTGACGGCGGCGCGGCTCGGCGACCTGCGCGGCCAGCGGACCCTGTTCGCCGCGGGCGTCGTCGTCTTCACCGTCGCGAGCGCGGCGTGCGGCCTCGCCCCGGATATCGGGACGCTGATCGCCGCGCGCCTCGTCCAAGGGCTCGGCGCGGCGCTGCTCACCCCGCAGACCATGGCGCTGATCGTCGCGACCTTCCCGGCGGACCGGCGCGGGACGGCGCTCGGCGTCTGGGGCGCGGTCGCGGGCGTCGCGACGCTGACCGGCCCGACGCTCGGCGGGCTGCTGGTCAGCGCGGCGGGCTGGCGCTGGGTCTTCCTCGTCAACATCCCGGTCGGCGTCCTGGTGCTCGCGATGACCTTCCTGTTCGTCCCGGACGTGCGGACCGGCCGCGCGCACCGCCTCGACCTGCCCGGCGTCCTGCTCTCCTCGGCGGCCGTGGCCTGCCTGACCTTCGCGCTGATGGAAGGCGACCGGTACGCGTGGCGGCCGTGGATCTGGGTGCTCGCCGCCGCCGGCGTCCTGCTCGGCGGACTGTTCGCCCGGCACCAGGCCGGACGCCAGGACCGCGAGCCGCTGATCCCGTTCGAGCTCTTCCGCGACCGCGGCTTCGCGCTGCTGACCGTCCTGATGGGCGTGATCGGCGCGGCGCTGGTCGGGGCGGTCCTGCCGCTCGGGCTGTTCCTCCAGGAGCAGCTCGGCCTCAGCGCCGTCCACGCCGGGCTCGCGCTCGCGCCGTCCCCGCTCGTGTCGCTGCTGGTGTCCCCGTTCGCCGGGCGGCTGAGCGACCGGATCGGCGGACGGCGCGTCCTGCTCGCGGGCCTGCTCGCCTTCGCCGCCGGGCTCGCCGCCGTGTCGCTGCTGGTCGGCGGCGACGCGCACGCCTGGACGTTCACCGCGCCGCTGATGCTGATGGGCCTCGGCACCGGATGCATGATCGCGCCGCTCTCCGCCGAGGCCATGCGCGGCGTCCCGCCGCGGCTGGCGGGGTCGGCGTCGGGCGTCAGCAACTCCGCCCGGCAGCTCGGATCGGTGCTCGGCACCGCCGCGACCACCGCGCTCATGGCGGTCGGGACGCCGCTCGCCGGCGTCCACCTGGCGCTCGCGCTGCCGGTCGCGCTGCTCGCGCTCGCGGCCGGGGCGCTGCTGGCGACCCGCCCGCGCGTGACCGCCGTCGCCTGAGAACAGCGCGACGTGGAGACGGATATGTCGCCCGCTTCGCGTACTTTGCTCCGCATGGAACTGGTGGTGTCCTCCTACGCCGACCCGGTCGCCCGGAAGCTGATCGGCGAGCTGCAGCAGGAGTACGTCGTCCGCTACGGCGGCCCGGACGAGACGCCGGTCGACCCGGCCGAGTTCGCCGCGCCGCTCGGGCACTTCCTCGTCGGACGGGTCGACGGCGACCCCGTCGCGTGCGGCGGATGGCGCGCGCACGACGCGTCCGAGCCCGGCTTCCTGGACGGGGACGCCGAGCTCAAGCGCATGTACGTCGTCGCGCGGGCCCGCGGCCGTGGGTTCGCGCGGGAACTGCTCGCCGCGCTGGAGGCGTCCGCGCGGGCGGCGGGACGCGTGCGCATGGTCCTGGAGACGGGCACCGCCCAGCCGGAGGCGATCGCGCTGTACGGCTCGTCCGGATACGAGGAGATCGAGAAGTTCGGCTTCTACAGCTGCTCCGAGTCGAGCCGCTGCTTCGGCAAACTCCTCTAGCGCCCGCCCCGCCCCGGTCCGCGCCCCGCGTCCCGCGCCCCGCCCGGCTACGCCGACACGTGGCGTCCGGCGATCCGCAGGTGGCGCTGGGGGCCGCCGACCCACGCCCAGCCGGTCTCCTCGCTCTCCTTGTGGGCCAGGTCGATCTCGAAGAACTCGCCCGGCGGGATCAGCGCCCGGTGCGTCCGGACGAAGCTGCGGTACAGGAACCCGCTGGTCACGAAGCCGAGGTCGGCGCCGTGCCCGGCGACCAGGTCGCGGAAGGCCGGGGCGTCCAGCATCCGCGCGAGCCGCACGAACCCGTCGCCGTCCAGGCCCCCGCCGTCTTGCATGACCAGGCCGAGCGTGGCGGCGGCGCGCAGCCGGAGCCGGCCGTCCTCGGTCCGCGCCTCGTTGCGCGCGCGGAGCCGCCGGGCGAGCTGCTGGACGAGCTCGCCGACGATCAGCCCGCAGTCGGCGTCCGGCGGCGCGGCCAGCACCAGCCCGTCGCCGGTGTCGCGGG
>NZ_JBFAOF010000928.1:0-2786 GCF_040675125.1 Spirillospora sp. NPDC049652
GGCGGCCCGGCTCAGCGACGGCGCGAGGCGGTCCAGCGCCAGCGCGAGATGCGCCTCCGGGGCCACCGGCACGAGCGGACGGTCACGCCGGACGGCCCCGAGGATCGCCTGGGCGACACGCTCGGGCGGGTAGCCGCGCCGGGCGAAGACCTTCGCCGCCCCCTCGCGCAGCTCGTCGGCCGTGTCGGCGGACACCCCCACATAGCGGGCGCGACGCGGGAGGCCGGTGTCGATCACGCCGGGACAGATCGCGCTGACCCCGATGCCGTCGTCCGCCAGTTCCAGGCGCAGGCACTCGCTGAACCGGAGCACGGCCGCCTTGGTCGCCGAGTACGCGGCGACGTCGGTGCCCAGCGAGAACGCGGCCATGGACGCGACGTTGACCAGGTGCCCGCCCTCGCCGCGCGCGACCATCCGCGAGCCGAACAGGCGGCAGCCCCGGTACACGCCGTCCAGGTTGACGGCGCGGATCCGGGCCCAGTCCGCCTCGCCGGTCTCCAGCAGCGGCCCGGCGACCCCGATGCCCGCGTTGTTGACGACCACGGCCGGGACGCCGAAGTGCTCGGTGACGTAGTCGGCGAACCGCTCCATGGCCTCGGCGTCCGCCACGTCCACCCCGTACGGGTGCGCGACGCCGGAGCCCGCGCCCGGCCCGCCGCCCGGGGAGCCCCCGGCCGCCGCGACGGAGATCTCGTCGGCGACGCGCTTGGCCGCGCCCTCGTCGATGTCGGCGACCACGACGGCCGCGCCCTCGGCGGCGAACGCGTGGGCCGTCGCGCGGCCGATGCCGCCGCCCGCGCCCGTCACCACGACGAGCCGTCCCGCGTACTCACCGCCGGGGCGTCCGGCGGCGCGAGCGCGGGCCAGCTCGGGGGTGTCCGGGCCGCCCGCGAGGTGGTCGATGAAGTCGGTGATCCAGTTCGCCACCCGGTCCGGGTGGGTGCGGGCGACCCAGTGCCCCGCCGGGATGCGCCGGACGTACAGCGGGTCGGCGTGCCCGCGCGCCGACAGCAGCGCGTCCGGCGACCCGTACCGGTCCCGCGTCGGAACGATCAGCTGCACCGGGACCTGCGCCGTCGCGCCCCCGGCGGGAAGTCTCCGCAGGTTGGCGCGGTACAGGCCGAGGCCGTTGCGCGCGTCGCGGCCGAGCGTCGGCGCGGGGTGCCCGGTCCTCGGCTCACCGCCCTCGGCGCGCCGCAGCCCGCGCGCGAACGTCGCGGCCACGACGCGGGCGAGCGCCTCACCCGTCCCCGGAGCCGCGAACAGCGGCATGTAGGCGCTGCGCCGCGCCTGGTCCACGACCCGGGCCGTCCGCCGGACGCGCTCCCGGACCGGCCCGGGGCCCGTGGTCTCGCGGCGCGCCCACTCGGCGACGTGCCGCCAGTCGGGGCCGGAGATCGAGGTGAAGGACGCGATCCGGCCCGCGAACGGACGTCCGGCCGGGCCGTCGGTGACGGCGGCCCAGCCCTGGACCGACCCCCAGTCGTGCCCGACGAGATGGACGGGCGCGTCCCCGCCGACCGCGTCCAGGACGGCGGCGAGGTCGCCGAGCAGCGCCTCGACCCGGTAGTCGTTCGGATCCTCCGGCGTCGTGGACGCCCCGGACCCGCGCACGTCGTAGGCGAGGACCCGGAACCGCTGGGCGAGCATCTCCGCGACCTCGTCCCACACCGCGCTGGTGTCCGGGTAGCCGTGCACGAGCACGACGGTGGGCCGGTGGCCCTCGCCCCGCTCGCGCACGGCCAGTTCGACCTCGCCCGACCTCACCCTGTGATCCCGCACCGCGATCACCTTCTCCGTCGGAGGGTGTCCTTTCCGCGAACCTACGCCCTGGGCTCGCCGGGGGCGACCCTCCTGACCGGTTGGCGAAGGATGGTCAGCACCCCGAGGCCGAGGTAGATCTCGTGGTGCAGCCCGCGCGGGGCGAGGCCGTTCTCGGCCATGAACTCGTCCATGCGGGCGAGCGTGGCGGGCTCGTCCGCGTAGTCGCCGTGGTGCAGCACCTGCACCGACGGCCCCTCGGCGAACTCGGCCAACTGCACGCGCGCCGCCGCCGGGAGCTTGGCCGAGACGGCGTCCCGGGCACGCTCGACCTGCTCGGCCGTGACGTCCCCCGGCGTCTTGAGGAACAGGTGCCACCGCCACTCGGCGCGCGGGACCTCCAGCGGCGGACGGTCGTCCTCGACCCACCAGCGCCCTTCCAGCGGCACGCCGGGGGCGCCCGCCGCCGCGGCGACCGCGTACACGGCCTCGGTCGCGGTCAGGTGCTCGGTGCCGCCCGGCTCGCCGAGCCCGCTGACGGACAGCCCGCGGACGGCGTCCAGCTCGACGAGCGCGGGCTCGTCCGTGGCGGTGTACCAGGGGTCGGCCGGGGCGGCCTGCCCCGCGGTCGTTTCGGGCCGGGTCTCGGTCATCGTTCGTCCTCCAGTCGGATCTGCACCCGGGTCACCAGAGCCTCCGGCGGGGTGCGTTCGGGGTCGGTGAGGTAGGTCTCCCGGGTCGTCGCGCCGGGGGTGTGGCCGTGGTCGGCGCACCAGGCGAGCAGCCCGTGCACCACCAGCCCGACCTGGTCGAACGGCCCGACGTGCAGGGCCGTCGCGCACGGCCCGCCCGGCAGGACGTCCCGCCGCGTCCCCGGCGGCGCCTCCGCCCCGTCCGGCAGGACGGCGGCGAGCGCGACGGGAAGCTCCTCGTCGGGGTCCAGCGGGAACAGGCCGATCATCGGCTCGGCGGACGCGACGCCCGCCAGCCGTGCCGCGCAGCGCCCCATGGCCGGCGAGATGTCG
>NZ_JBFAOF010000929.1:0-2782 GCF_040675125.1 Spirillospora sp. NPDC049652
CGCGCCCGGCACGGCCGGGCCCGCGATCGCCGTCGTCGGCGCGGGATGCCGGTATCCGGACGCGGCGTCCCCCGCCGAGCTCTGGGAGAACGTGCTGACCGGACGGCGCGCGTTCCGTCCGCTCCCGCCCGGACGGCTGAACCTCGCCGACTACGCGGGCGGCGGAGCGGACTCGACGTACGTCCGGTCCGCCGCCGTCCTCACCGACTGGACGTTCGACCGCGCCCGGCACCGGGTGTCCGGGGCGAGCCACCGCGTCACCGACCCGGTGCACTGGCTCGCGCTCCAGGTCGCCGCCGAGACGCTGGAGGACGCGGGGTTCCCGGACCTGCGCGGGCTGTCCCGCGACCGCGTCGGCGTGGTGCTCGGCAACTCCCTGACCGGCGAGTTCAGCCGCGCCGGGCTGCTGCGGCTGCGCTGGCCGTACGTCGCCCGGGTCGTCCGGGACGCCCTCGCGGACGCCGGCCTCGCCGATGACCGGGCCGCCGTGCTGATGGCGCGGCTGGAGCGCGGGTTCAAGGCCCCGTTCCCCGAGCCGACCGACGAGAGCCTGGTCGGCGGGCTCGCCAACGCCGTCGCGGGCCGCGTCTGCAACCACTTCGACCTGCGCGGCGGCGGCTACACCGTGGACGGCGCGTGCGCCTCGTCGCTGCTGGCGGTGACGACGGCCTGCTCGGCCCTGGCGTCCGGGGACCTGGACCTGGTACTGGCGGGCGGCGTGGACGCCAGCCTCGACCCGTTCGAGCTGGTCGGCTTCGCGCGGCTGGGGGCGCTCGCCGCGGACGAGATGCGGATCTACGACGCGCGGCCCACCGGGTTCCTCCCCGGGGAGGGCTGCGGGATGGTCGCGCTGATGCGGGCGGCGGACGCGCGCGACGCGGGCCGCGTCCCGCTGGCGCTGATCCGGGGCTGGGGCGTGTCGTCCGACGGGAGCGGCGGCCTGACCAGGCCGACTCGCGACGGCCACGTGCTGGCGATGCGCCGCGCCTACGCGCGGGCCGGGTTCGGCGTCGAGACCGTCGCGCTGTTCGAGGGGCACGGCACCGGGACCGCCGTCGGCGACACCACCGAGCTGACCGCGCTGTCCGCCGCCCGGAGCGAGGCCGCCCCCGGCCTGCGGCCCGCCGCGATCGGCTCGATCAAGGGGATGATCGGGCACACCAAGGCGGCCGCCGGGGTCGCCGGGTTCATCAAGGCCGTCCTCGCGGTGGACGCGCAGGTGCTGCCGCCGAGCGTGGGCAGCGTCGACCCGCACGAGGTGCTCGCCGAGGACGGCGCGCCGCTGCGCACGCTGCGCCGGGCCGAGCCGTGGCCCGAGGACGCGCCGGTGCGCGCCGGGGTCACCGCCATGGGGTTCGGCGGCATCAACACCCACATCGTGCTGGAGGGCGAGGCCGTCCGGGGAACCGGGCTGGACGCGGTGACCCGCGAGCTCGCCGCGTCCCCGCAGGACGCCGAGCTGCTGCTGCTCGACGCCGGGACCACCGCGGAGCTGCGCGCCCGGGTCGCCGAGCTGGCCGACTGGGTGCCGTCGGTGTCGTACGCGCAGCTCGCCGACGTCGCCGACGCGGCGCGCCGCCGGCTGTCCGGGCGGCCCCACCGGGCGGCGGTGATCGCGACCTCGCCCGAGCAGGCCGAGCGGGAGCTGCGGCGGCTGCTGGAGGCGCTGGACGCGGGCGAGACCGCGCTGCTCACCCCGAACGGCTCGGCGTTCCTCGGCCACGTCACCCGCCCGGCCCGGGTCGGCTACCTGTTCCCGGGCCAGGGCGCGGGCCGCTCCACGACCGGGGGCGCGCTGCGCCGCCGGTTCACCGAGGCGGACGCGGTGTACGCGCGCGTCCGGCTGCCGCGGAGCGGGGACATGGCCGCGACCGAGGTCGCGCAGCCGCGCATCGCCACCGGCTCGCTCGCCGGGCTGCGCGTGCTCGAACGCCTCGGGCTGCGCGCGGACGTCGCCGTCGGGCACAGCCTCGGCGAGATCACCGCGCTGCACTGGGCGGGCGCGGTCGGCGCGGACGCGCTGCCCGAGCTGGCCGCCGCGCGCGGCCGGGCGATGGCCGAGCACAGCACCGGCGCGGGGGCCATGGCGGGCCTGGCCGCCCCGGCGGACGTGGTCGTGCCGCTGCTCGCGGACGGCCCGGTCGTCATCGCGGGCTACAACGGCCCGAACCAGACGGTCGTCGCCGGACCGGCCACCGCGGTGGACGCGGTCGTCGGCGCGGCCGAGCGCGCCGGGATCGACTGCACCCGGCTCGCCGTCTCGCACGCCTTCCACTCGCCGCTGGTCGCCCCCGCCGCCGAGGCGTTCGACGCGTGGCTGGCCGGGCGCGAGTTCGGCCCGGTCGAGGGCCGGGTGGTGTCCACGGTGACCGGCGAGCCGCTGGACCCGGACGCCGACCTGCGCGCGCTGCTGCGCCGCCAGATCGCGGACCCGGTCCGGTTCGGCCAGGCCCTGGAGCTGGCCGGCAAGGACGTGGACCTGTTCGTCGAGGTCGGCCCTGGCCGCACGCTGAGCGCCCTCGCCGGAAACGCCCTGGACGTCCCGGCCGTCGCGCTGGACACCGACGACGAGTCGCTGTCCTCGCTGCTGCGCGTGGTCGGCACCGCGTTCGTGCTCGGCGCCCCCGTGGACCACGGCGCGCTGTTCGTCGGACGGCTCGTCCGGCCGCTGGAGATCGGCGCGGACTTCTCGTTCTTCGCCAGCCCGTGCGAGCGCGCGCCCGAGGTGACCGTCGAGACGGCGACCCGGCCCGCCGCCGGGCCCGCCGCCGGGCCCGGCGGC
>NZ_JBFAOF010000930.1:0-2781 GCF_040675125.1 Spirillospora sp. NPDC049652
CGGGCGGGCAGCGGCAGGGCGTCGCGGTGGCGCGCGCGGTGGCCTGGGCGCGGCGCGTGGTGTTCATGGACGAGCCGACCGCCGCGCTCGGCGTCGTGCAGACCGGGCGCGTGCTCGACCTCGTCCGGCGCGTCCGGGACGCCGGGGTCGCGGTCGTGCTGATCAGCCACAACATGCAGGACGTCAAGGCGGTGTCGGACCGGGTCGAGGTGCTCCGCCTCGGCGCGCGGGTCGCCCGCTTCGACACCGCGCGGGTGTCCATGGAGGAGCTGGTCGCCGCGATGACCGGTGCGACGTCCGACGCGATGGACCGGGCGGCGCGCGACGCGGCGGCGGACGACGTCCGCGGGGAGGACCGGTGAGCGTGGAGGTCGGCGGGCCGGTGGCGGAGCGGGCGCGAGACGTCCGGGGCCGGGCCGTGCTGGAGCGGGTCGCGGGCAGCCAGGTGGTGTGGATCGCGCTGGTGCTGGCCGCGATGCTCGCGGCGTTCGGGGTGCTGCGGCCGCACAGCTTCGCGACCGGCTTCAACCTGCTCAACCTGGTGAGCGACGCGGCGATCCTGCTGCTGCTCGCGGTCGGCATGACGTTCGTGATCATCACGTCCGGGATCGACCTGTCGGTGGGCGGGGTGCTGGTGTTCTCCGGCGTGACCGCGGCCAAGGTGATGGGCGCGGTCGGCGCGGAGTCCGGGGCGGCGCTGTGGCTGGGGCCGCTGGTGGCCGTCGCGACCGGGCTGGCGTGGGGCGTGCTGAACGGGTTCGTCGTGGCGTACGGGCGGATCCCGGCGCTGATCGTCACGCTCGGCACGCTCGGGATGTCGCTCGGCGGCGCGCTGCTGCTCACCGGCGGCGTCGATCTGCGCGCGTCCACCCGCCTGAACCTCGGGCTCGGGCTGGACAAGGACCTCGGCGTCCCGGACCTCGTGTGGATCTCCGCGGCGGTGACCGTCGCGCTCGCGGTGCTGCTCGCGCAGTGCCGGTTCGGGCGGCACACCTACGCGATCGGGTCCAACGCCGAGGCGGCGCGGCGGGCGGGCGTGCGCGTCGAGCGGCAGCTGGTGCGGGTGTACGGCCTGGCCGGGCTGCTGGCGGGCCTCGCCGGGTACCTGTCGCTGGCCAAGTACGGGATCACCGGGGTGTCGGCGCACTCGACCGACAACCTGCAGGCGATCGCGGCGGTGGTGATCGGGGGGACGAGCCTGTTCGGCGGGACGGGCAGCGTCCTCGGGACGGTCATCGGCGTGTTCATCCCGGCCGTGCTGCAGAACGGGTTCCAGATCCTCGGCGTCCGGCCGTTCTGGCAGCAGGTCGTCGTCGGCGCGGTGCTCATCGTCGCCGTCTACCTGGACCAGTGGCGCCGCCGCGCGGGCGACCACTGACCCCTTCCCCCTCCCCCTCCCCGATAGGAAGGCGAACCATGCGCAGGTTGATCGGCGTGCTGACGGCGGCGGCGCTGGTCGCGGCGGCGGCCGCGGCGTGCTCGGACTCGGGCTCCGGGTCCGGCGGCAAGATCAAGATCACGCTCGTCCAGGGCATGGCGGGCGAGGAGTTCTACGCGACGATGGCGTGCGGGGCCCGGCGGCAGGCCGCGGCGATGGGCGTGGACCTGAAGGTGCAGGGCCCGCAGAAGTTCGACCCGACCCTGCAGACCCCGATCGTCAACTCGGTGGTCGCGAGCCGTCCCGACGCGATGCTCATCGCGCCGACCGACACCAAGGCGCTCGTCGCGCCGCTGACGCAGGCCAAGGCCGCGGGCATCAAGACGGTGCTGGTCGACACGGTCGTGGACGATCCCGGCATCGGCGTGTCGCGGATCAGCACCGACAACGTGAAGGGCGGCGCGACCGCCGCGTCCGCGCTCGCCGAGCAGCTCGGCGACCAGGGCAAGGTGCTGGTGATCTCCACCGATCCGGGAGTGAGTACGGTGGACGCGCGGATCAAGGGATTCGAGCAGGAGATCAGGACGGGTCATCCGAAGCTGAGGTACGTCGGGGTGCGGTACTCGCACAACGACGTGTCCGAGGCGGGGAGGATCGTGAACGCGGCGCTGGCCAGGGACCCCGACCTCGCCGGGGTGTTCGCCACCAACCTGAACTCCGCGACGGGGGCCGGGTCGGCGCTGCAGCAGGCGGGCAAGCTGGGGAAGGTGAAGATGGTGGGGTTCGACGCCGGTCCGGCGCAGGTGAAGCAGCTCCAGGACGGGGTCGTGCAGGCCCTGGTCGCGCAGCTGCCCGGCGAGATCGGGGCCAAGGGCGTGCAGCAGGCCGTCGCGGCGGTGCGCAAGCAGGCGGTCACGCCGTCCATCCCGACGGACGCGACCGTCGTCACCAAGGAGAACCTGAGCCGGCCGGAGATCCAGAAGATCCTGTACAGGGCGACGTGTTGAACCGCGTGACCGTCCTCGGCGAGGCGCTCGTGGACCTGGCCCCGGCCGGGGACGAGCGCCTCTTCCGGGCCGTCCCCGGCGGCAGCCCGGCGAACGTGGCGGTGGGCCTCGGGCGGCTCGGCGTCCCGGCGTCGCTGGTCACCGGCCTCGGCGCGGACGCGTTCGGGCGGCTGGTCGTCCGGCACCTGGAGGAGTCGGACGTCGCGGTGGTCACGCAGCCCGCCCCGTTCACCGGCATGGCCGTCGTCACCCTGGACGAGGCGGGCGTCGCGTCCTACGACTTCGCGCTGTCCTGGGAGCCCGCCGAGACTCCGCTGCCGACGGTCGACCAGTACACCGGCGGCGTCGAGCACGCCATCCTGCACCTGCTGTACAGCCGGTTCTTCACCAAGGTCC
>NZ_JBFAOF010000931.1:0-2776 GCF_040675125.1 Spirillospora sp. NPDC049652
GTGCTGCCGCTGCTGCTGACGGCCGTACTGGCGCAGGTGCTGTGGAGCGTCCTGGCGGGCGTGCGGCCCGACTACGACACGATGGGCGGCCTGCTGCACCGGCCGATGCCCTACCGGGCGGCCGTTGCCGCGCTGGCCGTGCTCGCGCTGTCGCTGTGGTACGTGCCGCTGCGCCGCAGGCTCGGCCCGGCTGCGCTCGCGGTCGGCGCGCTCGCCTGGCCGACGGGTTTGGGCGTCCTGCTCACGGGGGTGGCACCGGGTGCCGCGTTCCTCTGCACGCTGCCTGCTCTGGCGTGCGCGCTGGGCGCTCTTGGTGCCGTCCTGCTGCCGCGGGGGCGGTTTGCGGCGCTGATGCTCGGGCTGGTCGTCCCCGGGTTGCTGCTGCCCGCGTGGGCGCAGGCGGCCTTCGACGGCATGGGGCTCGCGCTGGCGGGCGTGCCCGCGCTGGCACTGGCGCTGTTCGGGTTGACGCTGCTTCCGCTCGCCGAGCTCGTCCTCCCCGAGCGGCGGGCCGCGCTCGCCATGCCGTCGGCCCTCGCGCTCGCCGTCGTGCTGGCCGCGACCGGAATGGCCGTCGACACCTACGACCAGACGCACCCGCGCCGCACCCACCTGGCCTACGTGATGAACGCCGACAGCGGCACCGCGCACTGGGTGAGCGGTGACGCGGATCCCGGTTCCTGGACGCGGCGGTACGTGTCCGGCCACGACCAGGGCGCGCTTCCGCCTGGATACGCCCGCAACCTGCGGTGGACGGGCCCGGCCCAGCCGATGCGGGCGGCCGCGCCCAAGGTTCGGATCGTCTCCCGCGACGGTGACCTCCTCCAGCTGCGGGTGAGCGCCGGACGCGGCGCCCGCTCGGTGACGCTGCGCTTCGACCGCCCGATCACCGAGGCGTCGGCGGCTGTACCGGGTTCCAGGCCCGCCCAGGTGACGGTCGACGGGACACGGCCCAAGACCTGGCCGGGCGAGGTCCGCTTCCGTGGCCTTCCCACCGGCGGCGCCTCGATCAGCGTGCGCGTACCGGGTGGTCAGCGGCTCACCGCGATCGCGGAGACGACCGGTCTCACGACCGTGCCCGGCTTCGTGCCGCCGCCGCGCGATCTGGTGCCCTCCACGCGTGAGGACGGCGACCTGATCGCCGTGACCCGCACCTACAACCTGCGGTAAAACGCTTGCCGGCCGCTTTGTCGTCGCCGCGTCCCCGCATCTGACGGCCGCCAGGACGACGGCCCGCCGGAAAGAGCGGCTCAGAGGCCGGTTCCTAATCTTCAGGAACCGGCCTCTGAGCGGTTTGTGCGGCATTCGTCCGCGAGATCGAATGTCGGTCCACCGTCTGCCGCGAGCGCGGCACCTGACTGACGGATCGAAGGCGGGCGTCCAACGCGCTGGCGCTTGTGCCAGGGAAGGCACAAGGCCTCCGGCGCGAAGATCTGGGAGCCCGCCCGCCCCCTCCGCCCCGCCTCAGGCAAGGCTGAGGGGGCGGCCCTCGATGCCGTACTCCGTCGTGGCGCGGTGCTGCCTTTCGACCTGGGCGCCCTAACTCGTGCTGCGCAGCACCCTTGTGGTCGTCCGGCTCGCGGGCCGGCCGCCGGTCAGATCGTCAGGCCGCCGGAGGCCCGTAGGTTCTGGCCCGTGACCCATTGCGCGTCGGGCCCGGCCAGGAACGCGACGACGTTGGCGATGTCCTCCGGGCGTCCCAGCCGCTGCAGTGGTGTCAGGGACACGGTGTGCTCGATGGCCTGCTCCAGATGCTCCCCGGCTGCGGCGCGCATCATGTCCGTCTCGGTGGCGCCAGGGGTCACGCTGTTGACGGTGATGCCCCGGGGACCGAACTCGTGGGCGGCGACGGCGGTGATCGACTCCAGTGCAGCCTTGCTGGCGAAGTACAGGGCCAGGCCCGGCACCGCGCCGGAGGAGGAGATGTTGATGATCCGTCCGCCCTTTCCGAGCCGCTCGGCGGCGGCCTGGACGACGAAGAACGGCCCCTTGGTGTTGACGGCCATCACCTCGTCGAAGTCGCTCTCGGTGGCGTCGCAGATGTTCCCCATCGGGTTGATCGCCGCGTTGTTGACCACCACGTCCAACCCGGGGAGGTTCCGGTCGACCTCCCCGAAAAGGTGCTTCAGGTCCTCCAGGCGTCCCTGATCGGCCCGGACGGCGATCGCCCGGCCGCCGAAGGCCGCCACCTCGGCCACCACGTCCTCCGCCGCCGCCTGGTCGCGAACGTAGCTGAAGATCACTGCCGCGCCCTCACGGGCCAGCCTCACCACGATCGCGCGCCCGATCCCCCGCGACCCGCCAGTCACCAGCGCCGACTTGTTCTCCAACGTCCCCATGCCAACTCCTTGCCATCGACGCCTCCTCTGATCGGAGCGCCTCACAGCGGAAGGTCGTAGCAACAGGCCCGGTCTTGACATCCGCGCCGAAGAAGTTCGAGAAAGTGGGGGAGCGAGCACACGGGGAACCGCCGCTTGGTCTGAGTGGAGTGGGACTGCTGGGTGCGGGGGCCGCTGCGTTCCGGGGGACGTGGAAAGGGGCGGTGGCCGGGAGACTGGCCACCGCCCCTTTCGCCGCCGTGCGCAGGGGTGTGAGAGGTGTGGGTTATCTGAGGAGCCAGGCGAGCAGGTCGGGCGGGGCCAGGGCTGCGAGGCGTTCTCGGAAGGCGGTGTACTCCTCCGGGGTCAGCAGGGCTCGGCCCGAGCCCGAGCGGCCGGCGCGGAAGAAGGTGCGGGCGTCCTTCAGGCGCTCGCGGCCCGCCGGGACGAGGCGGTCG
>NZ_JBFAOF010000932.1:0-2765 GCF_040675125.1 Spirillospora sp. NPDC049652
GGCGCGCCGTCCGGCCAGAGCTCGTCCACGAGCCGGCCGGCGGGGACGAGCCGTCCGCGCGCGGCGACGAGCCTGGCCAGCACCGACCGCTGGCGGGGTCCGCCGAGCTCGGCCGGCTCGCCGCGCACCACGGCCTCGAAGGCCCCCAGAACCCGCACCGCCAGCGCCACGTGCGAAAGCCTAATGGCCCGGTGCGCGGGGCGATCGACGCCCCTCGCACCGGGCCCGCGCGGGCACGCCGGGTGATCAGGCGGGCACCGGCGTCCGCTCCCGCTCCTCCGCGGCCGAGCCGTGCGGGTCGAACTCGGGCAGGACGCGGGCGAGCGGCCCCGGCAGCCACCAGTTCGCCCTACCGAGCAACGCCATCGCCGCCGGAACCAGGACGAGCCGGACGAGCGTGGCGTCCAGCGCGACCGCGACGGCGAGCCCGACCCCCATCTGCTTGATCACCAGGCTCGGGTCGGAGGCGAACCCGGCGAACACCGCCACCATGATGAGCGCCGCACTGGAGATCACCCGGCCGGTCGCGGCCAGCCCGGACGCGACCGAGCCGCGCGCGTCCCCGGTGCGCAGCCAGTCCTCCCGGACCCGGGACAGCAGGAACACCTCGTAGTCCATCGAGACCCCGAACAGCACCACGAACATCAGCAGGGTGATGAAGCTCGAGACGGGCACGCTGTGCGGCAGCCCGAGCAGCGCCGCCCCCCACCCCCACTGGAAGACCGCGACGAGCACGCCGTACGCGGCGCCGATCGACAGCAGGTTCATCGCGGCCGCCTTCAGCGGCGCGACCAGCGACCGGAACACCAGCATGAGCATGAGGAACGAGGTCGCGACCACCACGCCGATCACGGGCCAGAGCCGGTCGTCCAGGCGGCGGTTGAGGTCCACGTAGATCGCGGTCAGGCCGGTGATCTCCGCGCCGTCGGGGAGGGCGTGCGCGCGCAGCCGGTCCACGACGCCCGGTCCGCGCTCGTCCTGCGGACCGTAGGCGGGGGTCGCGACGAGCACGGCGGCGCTGCCGTCCGGGGACATCTGCGGCGGCGCGACGTTCACGACGCCCTCGGTGCGCGCCACGCGGTCGCGCAGGGCGGGCAACTCGGCGCGGTCCACCTTCCGCAGGTCCACCGCGATGAGCAGCGGGCCGTTCGCGCCGGGACCGTAACCGTCCGCGAGCAGGTCGTACGCGCGCCGGACGGTGCTGGACGCCGGTTCGCTGCTGGCGTCGCTCGGCCACGTGCGCATCCCGGCGGCGGGCGCGGCCAGCGTCAGCAGGACGACCAGGCTGGCCAGCAGCCAGGCCCACGGGTGCCGGCCGACATGCCCGGCCCAGCGGCGCACCATCGGCGCCTCGGTGCGCACGGCCGCGCCCGCCGCGCGGTCCCGGCGGCGCAGCACCCGGCGTCCCGACAGGCCGAGGACGGCCGGCAGCAGCGTGAGGGCGCTCAGCACGGTCGCGGCGACCACCAGCCCGGTCGCGAACCCCATCGTCATGAAGACCGGGACGCCCGACAGCAGCAGCCCGCACAGCGCGAGCAGCACGGTGAACCCGGCGAACAGCACCGACATCCCCGCCGTCGCGGTCGCGCGCCCGGCCGCCTCCGGCACCGGCAGTCCCTCGGCGAGGCCCTCGCGGTGCCTGGTCAGGATGAACAGCGCATAGTCGATGCCGACGCCGAGCCCCACCATCACCGCGAGGGTCGGCGCGGTCGTCGCGATGTCGGTGGCGGCGGCGAGCAGGGTGATCCCGGAGACGCCGACGCCGAGTCCGGCGAGCGCCACCGCGAGCGGCAGCCCGGCCGCGACGATCGACCCGAACGCCAGGAACAGGATGACCAGGGCCGCGACGACGCCGACGCCCTCGCCGACCCCGCCCGGCGCGCCCACGTTCTCCGGCAGCTGCCCGCCGAACTCGACCTGGTACCCGGCCGAGCGCAGCTCGGCGGTCGCGCCCTTCAGCAGGTCGAGCGAGGGCTCGGCCGAGAGCTCGGTGACCTGCACGTCGTACCGGACGGTCAGCAGCGCGGTCGCGCCGCCCTTCCCCGGCGGCGCCGGGTCCACCCCCGCCACGTGCGGCAGCCCGCGCAGCCTCGCCCCGGCGGCGGCGAGCCTGCCCTGGTCCACCGGACCGGACGGGTTGCGCACCACCACCCGCGCGTCCGCCCCGGACAGCGCCGGGAAGCGCTCGGCCAGCAGGTCCGACGCGCGCTGCGCGCCGCTCCCCGAGAGCCGGTAGTTGTCATGGGTCGCGCCGCCGAACGCTCCGGCCAGCCCGAAGACCGCGCCGACCGCGATCAGCCAGATGATGATCATTCGCCAGGGCCGCAGCGCGGCGGCCTTCCCCAGGCGGTACAGCAGACGGGACATTCTCGGGCTCCCCCAGGACGTCGCAAACGGGACGCCCCCAGGCTGGCCCGCGCCGCTTGCCGTCCACTTGCCACCCGCTTGCGGCCATCCGCGATCCCCCTTGCGAACCACTCGGGACGACGCCCGGCCGCCCCCGCCGCGCCGCCCGGCCGCGCTCGCCGCGACACCCGGCCGTGCACGGGGACGGGCCGTCGGTAGGCTTGCGGGCGTGACCGAGCTGAACGCCGAGGACTCCAAGATCATCACGCTGGCCCGTTCGTCCCGGGCGCGCAGTATGGCGGCCGAGGGCGCGGCCGTGCGCGACGAGACCGGCCGCACCTACGCCGCGACCAGCGTCGACCTGCCGTCGCTCAAGCTGTCGGCGCTCCAGGTCGCGGTGGCGATGGCGGTGTCCAGCG
>NZ_JBFAOF010000933.1:0-2764 GCF_040675125.1 Spirillospora sp. NPDC049652
GCCGCGTCCGGGCCGCCCGCCGAGGTGCTGACGCGCGAGACGGTCGCCACCCATTTCGACGCGCACGTCAGTGTGGCCCATGATGCGGAGGGGCGTCCGCTGCTGGCGCTGGAGCGTCCGAACCGTTCAGCCGAAGGGGCCGCCGGGTGAGAATCGACCTGCACTGGCGTGAGGAGGACGGCGCGCGCCTGGCCGCGACGGTCTGGCGGCCCGGCGGCGGCCTCCGGATGATCTCGTCGGCGATGCTCGGAGGCGGCATCACGTCCGCGCGCTGGGTTCTGAACGCGCAGGTCGCGGGCGGTTACTCGCGCATGGACCCGGTCGACCACCTGCTGGAGCTGGCCGCCGAATACGGGCTCGACGGGCCGGGCGTCGGGATGCTGACGGCCGCGTCCGTCGAGCGCACGCAGCAGGCCGGGGACGGCGGGGTGCGGGTCTCCGCGACCGTCGGCCTGCGGGTGCCGACCTGGGCCGCCGCGCCCGCGGGCGCCGCCGATCCCGAACTCGCCCCGATCCGTTTGGACGGCGTGATGCCGCGCCCGGGGACGATCAACATCGTGGTGTCGGTGCCGGTCCCGCTGACGGACGCGGCGCTGGTCAACGCGGTGATGACGGCGACCGAGGCCAAGTCGCAGGCGATGCTGGAGGCCGGGTACGCGGGCACCGGCACCGCGTCCGACGCCATCTGCGTGGCCGCGCCCGCCCCCGGCGCCACGCGGCGTCGCGAGCCCGATCTTGAGCCCGAGGCCGAGCCGTTCGCCGGGCCGCGCTCGGTCTGGGGCGCGCGGATCGCGCGGGCCGTCCACCGGGCCGTCCTGACCGGGGCGCACGACTACACGGGCCTGCTCCAGGCCCGCCGCGACGCCGCGCTCTGATCCCCTTCCCCTGCCTCCCCCACCGCTTCCCGTCCCCCGCCACACCTCCTTCCCGTGGCCGGGATCGGCCGGACCCGCCGTCCGCGGGGGCGGGTCCGCTCCGCCCGGGGTAGGGGCGGGGAAGGACGCCGATCCGCCGCCGCCATTTCCACCGACGGGGAACAAACGGCCGATCATGGTCGCGGTTTTCCGGTCCGCGATCGCATCGGGCTCACTACGCTGGGAGCGATTCGGCGACAGCAAGCGGTGACCGACAGTGGTGGCCGGCGCGGCCACCGGGGCGCGGCGGTCACCGGCAGTACGTGCCGCGCAGGGCGGCACGGCGACGACGAGGCCAGGATGAACGGTCCGGAGACCGAGAGCACCCCGCCGCCGGGCGAGCACGGCCCGCCCCCGGCCGAGGAGAGCCGTCCGCCCCTTCGGCGGCTCACCGAGGTGATGGCGTTCGAGCTGTGCTCGTCCATCCTGGTCGGCCTGCTGGTGACCGTTTTCCACGGCTATTTCTGGCTCAACTCGATCGTCACCCTCACGGTCCTGGCCGCGGTGTCGGTGTTCGTCTGGCGGTCGCGTCCGGACCTGGTGCACAACATCCTGGCGGGCGCGACCACGACGCTGGCGTGGATGGCCAAGGCGTTAGCGTGCCTGCTCGCGGGCGCCGCGGTGATGGTCCTGGTGCTGCTGGCCGCGCTCGGCGTGCGGGCGCTGCGCAACGCGGCCCAACCCTGCGGGCAGCCACTGGAGCTGCGCGTGCTGACCGCGCCCGAAATGCAGACGCCCCTGCGCGCGGCGGCGGCGGAGTTCGTCGCCGACCGCACCGACGGCGGCTGCCGCCAGTACACGGTCACGGTCGTCCCGGAGCCGGGCCCGGTCTCGCTGTACGACGCGTTCAGCCGGGTCTGGCGGCGCAACGACACCGGCGACGACCGGCAGCTCGTCGGCCCGCAGCCGGACGTGTGGATCCCGGCGACCAGCGCCGAGCTCGACTTCGTCCCGCACACCGGCCAGGCGGGCCCGGGCGGCGGACAGGGCGGCGGTGGGCAGGCGGCCGGCGGCCAGGCCTCGACCGGGGCCG
Organism: Spirillospora sp. NPDC049652; assembly: GCF_040675125.1. NCBI lineage: Bacteria > Bacillati > Actinomycetota > Actinomycetes > Streptosporangiales > Thermomonosporaceae > Spirillospora > Spirillospora sp. NPDC049652. Next base: position 1,948 of record NZ_JBFAOF010000933.1, read on the forward strand.
GGGCCGGGCAGCCCGGCTCGGGCAGCGGCGATCCGCGCTTCCGGACGCTCTCCCACTCGCTCGGGACCTCGCCGATGGTCCTCGCCCTCTTCCCCAAGGCGGACGCGGCGGTCGCGAGCCCCTACAGCGCGCCGCTCAAGCAGAGCGTGGGCGCGCTGCTGAACCAGATCGCGCAGACCGGGGTGAAGCTGCGCGGGATCGCCCGTCCCGTCCCGGACACCTCGTCGGCGGCGCTGGAGGTCACCCCGGCGCTGTACGACGCGCAGCCGGGGTCGTCCCCGAGCGCGGACGAGAAGTTCGCGAGCCCGCCCGACCTCGTCGCGCCGGACGCGGTGACGCTGCTGTGCCGGTTCCGGGCGCGGGCGGCCCTCAACCAGGAGCCTCCGTCGGACGTCGCGGTGGCCGTCCCCGAGCAGGTGCTCGCCGACTACGACGCCGGCCGGGCCCTCGGCGACCGCTGCGGCCCGGTCGACCCCGCCACCACGTCGAACGCGCGCTGGCGGCTGCACCCGTACTACGCGGTCGGCCTGCCGAGCATGGACTACCCGCTCGTCCAGCTGACCTGGCACGGGCAGGACACCCGGGCCCGCAACGACGCCATCGACGACCTGCGGTCCTGGCTGGCCTCGCACCCGCTGTCCGACCAGGGGCTGCGCGACGGCAACGGCGAGATCCCCGCGCAGCCCGAGGCCGACTCCCGGCACTACTACCTGTCCCGGCTCCAGGGCATGCTCGGCGAGCGCGCCATGCCGCCCGGGGTTCCGCTGAACGGCGCGCCTCCGGTGCAGAGCGCGCTGGACCGGCTCGCCGCCGCGCG
>NZ_JBFAOF010000934.1:0-2763 GCF_040675125.1 Spirillospora sp. NPDC049652
GCGCGCCGCGTCCCGGGGCGTGCCGCCGTCGGTGCCGGCCGATGCCGCGAGGTCGGCGGTCACGCGATCAGATCCATCATGGGCGTCTCCGCGAGGGGGTTCGATGATCAGGACACCCATGCTTCACCGGAGGGGCCGATCGCTTTCCCGGGTTCTCCGGCGTTTTCCCGGTGTTCTCCGGCCGGGGCGAACCGGTTGTGCGTCCGGTCCGGTTCCGGGCATAACAGGACGGGTATAGCTCAGACGGAAAAGGGTTGAGCTCCTCCCCTGACATGGCGTCCGCCCGCCTTCATAGAGTCTGCGGTATATCCACCCGTTGATGCCGTTCTGCGGCGTCGTCCGCCCGGCACACCGACGTGCCGGGGCCGCGCGGGACGAAGGAGGACGAGGCGATGGGCGAACCGGCCCCCGAAGCCCTCACCTACGGCGGCTACCTGCGGCTGGACCGGCTGCTGGACTGCCAGGAGCCGCGGACCGGCGCGCACGACGAGATGCTGTTCGTGGTCATCCACCAGGTGTACGAGCTGTGGTTCAAGCAGATCCTGCACGAGGCGGACCTGCTCCAGCGGCGGCTGGAGGACGGCGACAGCGCCGGCGCGCTCGCCACCGCCCGCCGGATCACCAAGATCCTCAAGACGGTGGTGGGGCAGCTGGACGTGCTGGAGACCATGACCCCGCGCCAGTTCGCCTCCTTCCGGGACGCGCTCGGCACCTCCAGCGGCTTCCAGTCGGCGCAGTTCCGGCGGATCGAGGCGATGCTGGGCCGCCGCCGGTTCCCCGCGTCCGACCTGCGCGACGACGCGGACCTGAGGGCCGCCGTCGCCCGCCGGTCGCTGATGGACTCGCTGATGCGGTACCTGGCGGCGCAGGGGCACACGATCCCGGACGAGGCGCTGCGGCGCGACCCGTCCGAGCCGTGGACGGCCGACCGCGGCGTCCAGGACGCGCTGCTGAAGGCCTACGCCGACGAGCGGGCGCCCGCCGTCGAGGTGTGCGAGGCCCTGGTGGACATCGACGAGGGCGTCCAGGAGTGGCGCTACCGGCACGTCAAGATGGTCGAGCGGACCATCGGCGCCAAGCTCGGCACGGGCGGCTCCGCCGGGGCCGACTACCTGCGCTCCACCCTGTTCACCCCGGCCTTCCCGGACCTGTGGGAGGTCCGGTCCCAGATCGAGGAGACCGTCGTCCATGCCGACTGAGGCCCCCGGCGCCCCCCGTTCCGGCGAGCAGCGCGTCGCCGTCGTCGGCGCGGGCCTGGCGGGCGCCCTGCTGGCGACCCTGCTGGGCCGGCGCGGCGTCCCGGTGACGGTGTACGAGCGCCGCCCCGACCCGCGGGTCGCCGGCGCCGAGCGCGGCCGGTCCATCAACCTGGCGATCTCCGCGCGCGGGCTCGCCGCGCTGGAGCAGGTCGGGCTGCGCGAGCAGGCGCTCGCGCGGGCGCTGCCCATGCACGGCCGGATGGTGCACCCGCGCGGCGCCGCGACCAACTTCCAGTCCTACAGCGCCGACGGCACGCGCGCGATCAACTCGATCAGCCGCGCCGAGCTCAACGCCGCGCTGCTCGACACCGCCGAGGCCACGCCCGGCGTGACGCTGCGGTTCGCGCACAAGGTCACGGCCATGGACACCGCGTCCGGCAAGCTCACGCTGGACGGCCCGGACGGCACCCTCACCGAGCCCGCCGACATCGTCCTCGCCGGGGACGGCGCCTACAGCGCGGTCCGCCGCGGCGTGGGGCCCGGCGGCGCGTTCGACGCCGACACCGACTTCCTGGAGCACGGGTACAAGGAGCTGACGGTCCCGCCGCGCGACGGCGACTTCGCGCTCGACCCCGACGCCCTGCACATCTGGCCGCGCGGCACGTCCATGATGATCGCGCTGCCGAACCTGGACCGCTCGTTCACCTGCACGCTGTTCTGGCCCAAGGACGAGTTCGAGGCGCTCGGCACGCCCGAGGCGGTGACCGCGCACTTCCGCCGGCACTACCCGGACGTCGCGGAGCTGATGCCGGACCTCACCGACGACTTCGCGCGCAACCCGGTCGGGTCGCTGGTGACCGTCCGCGCCTGGCCGTGGGTCCGGATCGGCGAGGGCGCGTCGGTGGCGCTGCTCGGCGACGCGGCGCACGCGATCGTGCCGTTCTTCGGGCAGGGCGCCAACTGCGCGTTCGAGGACTGCATCGAGATCGACCGCTGCCTGGACGAGACGGGCGGCGACTGGCCGGCGGCGCTGTCGCTGTACCAGGAGCGCCGCAAGGCCAACACCGACGCGATCGCGGAGATGGCGCTGGAGAACTTCGTGGAGATGCGCGACAAGGTCGCCTCCCCGGTGTTCCGGGCGAAGCAGGCGGCCGTGCACGCGCTGGAGCGGCGGCTCGCCGGACGCTACGTCTCGCGGTACGAGCTGGTGTCGTTCTCGACGATGCCGTACGCGCGGATCCCCGCCCGGATCAGGAAGCAGAACCTGGCCGTCGCGGGCACGGCGGGCGCCGCTGCGCTGCTCACGGCCGGCGCCGTGCGAGCGCTCCGCCGCCGCGTCCACCGCTGAACCGCGGCGGCCGGGCCGGGCGGTGACGGCGGCGGGGGTCAGGCGGCGTGCCGCCGGACGACCGGCTTCCCGACGTGGCCGAACAGGTCGAGCAGGCTCAGCGCGAACGCCGCGACGACGAACAGCAGCACGATGATCAGGCCGTGCCGGAACGCCGCCGCCCAGTCGCCGCGGCTTCCGGCGACGGTCGCGAAGAACACCGCGCCGACGGCGGCG
>NZ_JBFAOF010000935.1:0-2762 GCF_040675125.1 Spirillospora sp. NPDC049652
CCACCCACCCGGCCGCCGGCCCGACCATCTCGCGCGCCGCGACCATCGCCGTGACCATGCGGAACGGCAGGTACACCGCCGGGTTCACGCCGCTGCGGGCGCAGGCGCGCATCAGCTCGCCGAGCACGTCCCCGCCCGTCCCGAACGCCGCGACCTCGACGCGCCGGTCGACCACCCGCTCGATCCGCGCGGCCAGGCGCTGCCGGCAGTGCCGGACCCGCAGCCGGGCGGGGACCGGAACCCATCCCGGCAGGTGGACGTAGCGGGGGCCGACCGTGCCGCGCAGCCGGACCAGCTCGGTCTCCGCGTGCAGCAGCTCGTCGGCGTCGGGGCCGAAGTGGTAGCGCGCGGTCATCTCGGCGACCGCGTCGGCGAGCCGGGGCAGCGCCTCGGTCTCGCCGCCGACCGGCCAGGAGTCGGCCAGCTCGGCCGCGCCGACGGCCAGCACGCCCGCGTTCCGGGCGACCCGGCCGTGCCGGAGGGTCCGGATGCGCATCGCCTCGACGGCCTCGTTCTCCCGGCGGGCCCGGGACGGCAGCGCGAACGTCCCGCGCGGCGTGCCGAACTCCTGCCCGGTGCGGCGCAGCACCTGCCGGGTGCCGTCCAGCCCGGCGACCATGTGGACGTGCGGGGCGACCTGCCACACGTCGCCGAAGCGGGCCGTGCCCGCCATCAGGAAGCCCGGACGGTCCGTCTCGTACGCGCCCACACCGGGGATCACGCCGTCGCGCGGGACCGGCGGCCGTTTCATCGCACCCTCCTCCGTGTTCTCGTGCCGGGAACGAGGACCGGACGGAGCACCGCCGCACAGGGCCGCCGGCACTCCGCCCGGGAGCGCCCGCCGCCGGGGCGACGGGTGCTCAGGCGGGCCCTACCAGGGGTAGACCAGGTACGCGCCCATGCGCGCCGCCCGCCGGTCGGTGAGGAGACGCCTCACAGCAGCCATTCCGAGCACCTCCCTCCTGCTCGTCCGACCGTCCCCAAACCGGGCGATCCCGTGGGACGGCACCGGTTGGGGACTTAGAGTAGTTAATTGATCACTGTTTGTGACATGCCGGAGGAGTGAGGGACCTCTCCCCCGCCAACCCCGAACTGAGGCGGGCGCGGCGGGAACATGACCGGCCGCTCAACCCGGCCCGCCGCCAGCGCGAACACCCCGGAGTCCGCCGCGGGGCGGGTCCGGGGTGAGTCGGGAGGGACGGGGAGGGGTGGGGGCGGGGCGGGTCAGGTGCGGTCGCCGAGGCGGCGCGGCTGCCGGGTGGACGGGCGCGCCTGGCGGCGGGCCCGAGCCGACCCGGCGGCCGGGTGCGCGCGCCGGCGGGTGCCCGGCGGCGGGCCCGCGGCGAGACCGCCGAAGCGGCCGTCCGGTCCGCGCGGCGCGATCGGGGGCGGCGGCACGTCGCGCCTGCGCATGAGCGTCATCGTCGACCCGGCGCAGAGCATCCCGAGGCCGAGGAGCAACGCGACGACGGGACCGTAGACCCGCGTCCAGGCGATCTGCGTGGCGGACTTGTTCGACAGCGCCGCCAGGTGCCCCTGGTCCTCCGGGACGGTGACCAGGTCGGCGTCCGCGACGACCAGGCGGCCCGTGCCGTCCCGGTTGCGGAGCGACTGGGTGATCTTCTGCTCCTGCTTGACCGGGATGCCCGTCCGCGGGTCGACCCACTGGGTGTTGACGGCCTCGAAGTAGCGGTCCACGCGCTGCGGGTAGGAGTCCTTGCCGAGGCCGAGCATGTCGCCGGGCATCTTCACGCCCATCGTCTCGACCTTCACCAGCGGGACCTCCTGGACGAACCGGTAGGTCCGCACGCCCGCGACCTGCTCCTCGCCGCTGTACCGCATCGGCAGCGTGCGGCGGGTGGTGGTGTCGTAGAACGGGTAGTCGCGCTTGTGCACGTCCGCGATCGGGAACAGCAGCCCGTACCCGAACATCCGCACGTTGACGTCGCCGCCGACGTTGGCCGCGCAGCAGTTCACCAGCAGCGCGGTACGGCGGTCGAAGGCCATCCGGAACGCCTGGAGGCTGACCTGCTTGCCGGTGGCCTTGTCGGTGACGGTGGTCGAGGAGTCCCAGACGGCGATCCGCTCGTTCCCGCCGTTCGCCTTCACGTCGCCGCGGATGGTGCTGTCGGCGAGCAGGGTCATGCCCGTCTTGAGCTTCAGCGAGGCCATGTCGAAGACGCTGGCGTTCGCGGCCTCCAGCCGGACCCGCTCGTAGCGGTTCAGCGGAGCCTGGACGACCTGGTCCGACACGTAGAAGCGGATCAGCGGGGCGAGCGTGGTCAGGAACGCGCCCGCGACGACGAGCACGATTGCCAGCGAACGCCGCATCACACCTCCCGGGGGGCGGCCGGAGCCTCCCCGGTCCTCCCGGCGCGTCCGGCCGAACGGGCCTGACCAGGCCCTCAGGCCCGGCATGTCCGGTTACCCTACAGGATCAGCCGTCCCATACCCCCCGTCTCCACCCCACCGCGAACACCCCCGCACCTCCCGCCTCCGCCCCCGGCAGGAACGTCCCGTGACCCACGCCCACGCGCCGCACGCGCACCACTCCGCGGCCCCTCCCGCACGGCTGTCCGCCCGCCTGGCAGCGCGCCTGGCAACGCCGCTGTACGCGCGATCGACCGCTCCGCCGTCCGCGCGATCGGCCGCGCGACTGTACGCGTGCCAGAGCTCGCCGGCGAAGAACCGGCCGAACTCCATCAGCGCCGTCGTGCCGTGCGGCCCGCCGGTGCGGAAGGTGGTCAGCTGCCGCGCGAAGT
>NZ_JBFAOF010000936.1:0-2743 GCF_040675125.1 Spirillospora sp. NPDC049652
CACGGCCTCGATCAGCCCCGGCGCGAACGGCCGGGCCGCCAGCCCGCCGATGTCGGCGGCGCTCTGGTACAGCCGGGTGCGCAGCAGGTGCTGGGCCAGGTCGAAGTCCGACAGGTCGAGCGGCTCCTCCAGCGCGGTGGTGAGCGTGGTGATGTGGTCCGACACCAGCGCGGGCCAGTCGTCGCGCGGCACCAGCCGGGCGATCTGCCGCAGGTCCCGCATCCCGACGTGCAGCCGGGTCGGGCCCTCCAGCAGGATGACGTCGCCGGCCACCGCGCGGCAGCTGTAGCCGAGGCTCTCGGCGACCAGCACCACCAGTGAGTCGAGCGTGCCGTCGGCCGCGGGGTCGTGCCGGGCGTGCCGTCCGGTCATCCGATGCCTCCGAGGAGGTGGCGGGCGCCGGTGTCCAGGACGGCCGGCGCGCCGAGTTCGAGGGTGAGCTGGCGCGGGCCGTGCCCGGCGGGCAGCCCCGCCAGCACCGGCACGCCCAGCGGGGCGAGGCGGGCCGCGAGCAGCGCCTCGCCCTCGGCGGGATCGCCGCAGTCGTGGAAGGAGCCGAGCGCGAACCCGGCCGCGCCGTCCAGCCAGCCGGACTGGAGCAGCTGGGTGAGCATCCGGTCGATCCGGTAGGGCTCCTCGGTGACGTCCTCCAGGAAGACGATCCGCCCGGCGGCCGGGGGCGGGGCGTGCGGGGTGCCGAGCAGGGCGGTCAGCAGCGACAGCGTGCCGCCGGTGAGGGGGCCCTCGGCGCGGCCGTCCCGGATCACCGAGGTGCCGGCCGCTTCGATCGTTCCACTGCCGAACAGCGCGGCGCGCAGGCCGGCCAGGGCGCCCTCGCCGTCCTCTCCGGGGGCCGGCGCCGCGAGGATCTGGGCGGCGGCCATCGGGCCGAAGGACGTGGTGACGCCGAGCCGGGCGCCGAACACGGCGTGCAGCGCGGTGACGTCGCTGGAGCCGTGCAGGATCTTCGGCTCCGGGCCGGTCGCGGCGGCGAGCGCCGTCCAGTCCAGGTGGTCGAGCAGGCGGGTCGCGCCGTAGCCGCCGCGCGCGCACAGCACGGCCCGGACCGAGGGGTCGCACCAGGCGTCGGTCAGGTCGGCGGCGCGGTCGGCGTCGGCGCCGGCGAGCCGGTGCCGGTCGTCGCGCACGACGGGGCCGTGGTCGAGGTTGACGCGGTCGAGGGCGTGCTTGCCGACCGTGACGTCCAGGCCGAGGCCGCGCAGCAGCGCGCAGCCCGCCGCCAGGCGGTCCGGATCCACCGGGCCGCTGGGGGCGATCACCGCCACCCGGTCGCCCGGACGGAGCTTGACATGCCTGCGGGGCCGGGAGTCAGGAATGCCGTCACGGCCCGCCCGATCCGTTTCGCGAGCGCCCCCGCTGCTCAACCCGTTCCCTCCTCGCACCGCGATCCCTAGAGCTTGTCAGGAGATGTCCTCTGATGGAAGGGGCGCGTTGGTCACGACGTGCCAACGGTTCGCGACCGTGCGCCCCGGCGCCCCGGTCAGCCGGCCGGGCCCTCCGCCGCGCCGTCCGCAGGGCCGTCCGCCGGGGCGGCGGCGGGGCCGCCGGTCAGCTCGGCGACCAGCCGCGGCAGCGCCTCGCCGATGGGGGCGCGGACGACCGCGTCGGCCATCGGGTCGTACGGGGTCGGCTCGGCGTTCATGATCACCAGCCGGGCGCCGGCCTCCACCGCCTCGCCGCACAATCCGGCGGCCGGGTGGACGGTCAGCGACGTGCCCACGGCCAGCAGCAGGTCGCAGGCGCGGGCGGCGGCGACCGAGGCGTCCAGCACATCCTCGCGGAGCGCCTGCCCGAACGAGATCGTCGCCGACTTCTGGAGGCCGCCGCACTCGGCGCACGGCGGGTCGTCCTCGCCCGCCTCGACCCGCGCCAGCACCTCCGGCATCGGGGTGCGCAGCCCGCAGGACAGGCACTCGGCCTCGCGCATCGTGCCGTGGATCTCCAGCACCAGCGCCGGGTCGGACCCGGCCCGCTGGTGCAGGCCGTCGATGTTCTGGGTGACCAGGGCGCGCAGCCGCCCGGCGCGCTCCAGCGCCACCAGCGCGGCGTGGCCGGCGTTGGGCCGGGCGTCCCACGCGGGGTGGTCCAGCCGGGACCGCCAGGCGCGGCGGCGCACCTCGGGGTCGGAGATGTAGGCGCCGATGGTCGACATCGCGGCGGCGGAGGGGTCCTTGGTCCACACCCCGCCCGGACCGCGGAAGTCCGGAATGCCGCTGTCGGTGCTGATCCCGGCCCCGGTCAGCACGGTGATCCGGCGGGCCGCGGTCATCAGCGCCCCGGCGCGCGCCATGCCGTCCGGCCCGGGCCCGGGGGATGCTGCTGCCATGCCACCAGACTAGGGCCGGTGCGCCCCGGTTCCGACCGTTCCGTTCGGACCGCCGTCCGCTGGGAATCCCCCTGCCGGGAGAAACACGCCGCCCCCGCTCTGGCGTGGCGGACCGGAGACGGCCCGCGGAGTGAGAAACTGGGGTCACGTATGAGGTCGACGCCGCACATCCTGGTGATCAACGGGACCAAGGTCCGCCGTCCCGTGTTCATCCTGGGATCCCCCCATTCCGGCGCGGACGTGCTCGCCCGCGCAGTCAAGCGGTCCGCCGGGTTCCACCTGACGGCGGGCCGCCCGAACGTGCTGCGCCTGGTCTACGCCTACGCCCGGCGGCCGTCGATCGCCACGGGACGCGGGGTGGGCGCGGCCCGGGTGCTGCGCGACGCCTACGCCGAG
>NZ_JBFAOF010000937.1:0-2737 GCF_040675125.1 Spirillospora sp. NPDC049652
GTGACGTCGAGGTGCGCGCGACGTACCGCTGCTGGCCGGAGGAGCGGGTCCCGGAGATCCGCGACCGGCTGCGCCGCATCGCGGGCGGACACCCGGACGCTCGCGTCGATTTTTCCGCCGATCCGTTCCCGGCGATGGTGTGCCCGCCGCGTCCCGGACGGGAGGTGCGCGACCACCTGGCGGCGAGGCTCGGCCGCCGGTCGGTCGCGCCCCTGCACGCGGCGGTTCCGTTCAGCGGAGAGGACTTCGCCCTCTTCCTTCGCCGCGTCCCAGGCACGTTCAGCTTCCTCGGCGTCCGCCGTCCCGGCGCGGACGTCGCCACCGCCTACCCGCACTTCGGCGTCTTCGACCCGGACGAGCGGGCGATCGGGGCCGGCGTGCGCGCGATGGCCGGCTGGCTGGCCCACCGCACCGGAACCGGACATCCTACACCCTAGCGAGCGCTTGGTTGGTTTGACCGCCCCGTGGGGGTTCTCACATGGGCGCGGGAACAAACGGCGTGGCACACTGGTTGGCAAGCAAGTGCACGCGTGCTCCGGGGTCGGTGAAAGTCCGAACCGGCGGTGATAGTCCGCGACCCGGCCGAAGCCATCGGCCGGTTGACCCGGTGGAACTCCGGGACCGACGGTTAAAGTCCGGATGGGAGGCAGCGCGCGAACGGCCCCTGCTCGAGGTGAAAAGGGGCTGCACGCCGTACGCGACCGTCGTGCTGGCAGGAACCCCGGAGCCTGACCCCCGAAAGGGAGGCCCGGGACACCATGTTCACCGGCATCGTCGAGGAACTCGGCGAGATCAGGGCGGTCGAGTCCGCAGGGGATTCGGCCCGCCTCACCATCCACGGCCCGCTCGTCACCTCCGACGCGGTCCACGGCGCGTCCATCGCGGTCAACGGCGTGTGCCTGACCGTCGTGGACGTGGCGGACCAGACCTTCACCGCCGACGTCATCAAGGAGACGCTCGACCGCTCCGGCCTCGGCGCCCTCACCCCCGGCACGCGGGTGAACCTCGAACGCCCCGTCCGCGTGTCCGACCGGCTCGGCGGCCACATCGTGCAGGGCCACGTGGACGGCGTCGGCGCGATCCTCTCCCGCGAGCCCGGCGAGCGCTGGGACGTCGTGACCGTCTCGCTGCCGCCCGGCCTCGCCCGCTACGTCGCCGACAAGGGCTCGATCACCGTGGACGGCATCAGCCTCACCGTCGTCCAGGCCGGCGCCGACCGGTTCAGCGTCGCGCTCATCCCCACCACGCTCGCCCTCACCACCCTCGGCCGCAAGGACGTCGGCGACCTGGTCAACCTCGAGGTCGACGTCGTCGCCAAGTACGTCGAGCGCATGATGACCGCCGCGACCCCCGCGGCCACCGAGAACCCCGTGGCCACCGAGAACCCCGCGGTGCCCGCGCCCGCCGCCCCCTCCGCCGACCCCTCCGCGAACACCGTCGTGAACAGCGAGGACGCGTCGTGAACTGGCTGAACTCGAGCTTCACCCTCTTCGGTGAGCACGTCCTGTGGACGGACCTGGTCGGCAACGCGCTGTCCCTCGCCGTGGTGTACCTCGCCATGCGCAAGACGCTGTGGACCTGGCCCGTGCAGATCGCCGGGGCGCTGCTGCTGCTCGCCGCCTCGCTGCACGCCCACGTCCCCGGCAACGCCCTCAAGCAGGGCCTGTTCGTCTTCCTCGGCGCGTACGGCTGGGTCATGTGGGCCCGCGGCCGCCGCGACGGCGGCCCCCTGGTCATCCGCAAGGCCACCGCCCGCGAGCGGGTCGTGCTGCTGGCCGCGCTCGCGCTCGGCACGGTCCTGGTCGCGCAGCTGTTCATGCACATGACCTGGCTGAAGGTGGCCTGGTCGCCGTGGGCCAACGCCTACATCTTCGTGGGCAGCGCCGCCGCGACCTTCGCGCAGAGCCGCGCGCTGGTGGACTTCTGGATCATCTGGGTGCTGGTCGACCTGGTCGGCGTGCCGCTGGCCCTCAAGTCCGGCCTCTGGGTGTCCGGTGCGGTGTACGGGATCTTCTTCGTCATGGTCATGGCCGGGTTCCGCAACTGGCTCAGGGAGGCCCGCCGGAACCCGCGAATTCAAGCCCGCGAGGACGGGACGGTGACGGCATGATGACCGAATTCGACAACCACGCGAGAGCCGCCGGACGGCCCGGCGAGGAGCGGCTGACCGGCGCCGACAGGCTGATCCGGGGCGGCGCGCCCGTGCGGGGCGCGGTGCCGGACGGCGACGAGGTGATGACCGGCAGCGACCTGCCGAGGGCCGACGACCCGGAGGGGATCTTCGACCCGGTCGAGGAGGCCGTCGCGGCCATCGCGGCCGGCCGCCCCGTCATCGTGGTGGACGACGAGGACCGCGAGAACGAGGGCGACATCATCTTCGCCGCCGCGAAGGCGACGCCCGAGCTGCTCGCCTTCACCATCCGCCACACCAGTGGCGTGATCTGCGCGCCGATGCTCGGCCCGGACCTGGACCGGCTGCACATCCCGCTGATGACCGCCCAGAACCGGGACCGCATGCGCACCGCGTTCACCGTCACGGTGGACGCCCGCGACGGTGTGACGACCGGCATCTCCGCCGCCGACCGGGCGCGCACCCTGCACGTCCTGTGCGACCCGGGCAGCGAGCCGGACGCGCTGGTCCGGCCGGGGCACATCTTCCCGCTGCGCTTCTTCGTGACCGTGTCTGGGCGAACGCGGCATCGCTTCGCGATCTGCCCGGTTTCGCTCGCCTTCGGCT
>NZ_JBFAOF010000938.1:0-2731 GCF_040675125.1 Spirillospora sp. NPDC049652
GCCCGACGTGTTCGCCGAGCGGGCGGGCGGCCAAAGCGACCTGCTCGACCGGTACGGCATCACAGCGGACGCGGTCGTCGCGGCGGCGACCGGCCTGATCAGCGCTAACCCCGGAGGTGGCACGGATGACCCGGACCTGTCCCGAGTGTGAGGGCCCCGTCGAACTCGCCGAGCCGGTGCGGCTGAGCGAGATCGCCCAGTGCGCCGACTGCTCCAGCGAACTGGAGGTGGTCGGGCTGGATCCGGTCGCGCTCGCCCTCGCGCCCGACATCGAGGAGGACTGGGGAGAGTGAGGCCGCTGGCCGTCCTCGCGTCCCGGGTGCGGTACGAGGAGAAGCGCGTCTTCGCCGCCCTGGAGCGCCGCGGGGTGCCGTACACGCACCTCGACACGCGAAGGTTCAGCGCCGAGCTCGGCGGCGGCGCGGCCGAGCCGCCGTTCGCGGCGGCGCTGAACCGGGAGATCTCCCACAGCCGCGGCCTGTACGCGTCGCTCCTGCTGGAGGCGCGGGGTGTCAGGACGGTCAACCGGTCCGGCGTGATCGAGGTGTGCGGCGACAAGCTGCGCACGTCGCTGGCCCTGGAACGTGCCGGAGTGCCGACGCCGCGCACGGCGGTGGCGCTCAGCACGGACGGGGGCGCCGACGCGGCCGAGCGGATGGGGTTCCCCGTGGTGGTCAAACCGCTGGCGGGCTCGTGGGGGCGGCTGGTGGCGGCGGCGCCGGACCGCGCCGCCGCCGAGACCCTGATGGAGCACCGCGCCGCCCTGCCGTCCCCGCAGCAGCACATCGTCTACCTGCAGGAATTCGTCGAGAAGCCGGGCCGCGACATCCGGGTGATCGTCGCCGGGGACGAGGTGGTCGGCGCGACGTACCGCTACGGGGACGGCTGGCGGACCAACGCCGCCCGGGGCGCGCGGTCCGAGCCGTGCCCGCTCGTCCCCGAACTGGCCACGCCGGCGCTCGCGGCCGCGCGGGCGGTCGGCGGCGGCGTGCTCGGCGTCGATCTCGTGGAGGGACCGGACGGGCCGCTGGTGTTGGAGGTCAACCACACCGTGGAATTCCAGGGTTTCCAGGCCGCGCACGGCGACGCCCTCGATGTCGCGGACGCCATCGTCTCGTACGCGCTCAACGCGGCCGAGCAAGGCGAGGAGCCTGATGCGTCCGAGCCTGCGACCGGGCTGAACGGCGATGTCGGGGCGGCTCTCGGAGGGACGCGGTGACCCGGGTCTCCGTCATGGGCGCCGCCGGCTACCTGGGCGGCGAACTGCTGCGGCTGCTCATCGGGCATCCCGACGTGGAGATCGCCCAGGCGGTCTCCACCCGCTTCCCGGGACGCCGCGTCGACTCCGTCCACCCCAATCTGCGGGCGCAGACGGACCTGGTGTTCAGCGCCCCGGACGAGCTGGCCGCCTGCGACGTGCTGTTCACGGCCACACCGCACCGGACCACCATGAGCCTCCTCCCGCCGCTGCGGGAGAAGGCGGGGACGGTGATCGACCTGTCGGGCGACTTCCGGCTGCCCGACCCGTCGGTCTACGAGCGCTACTACGGCGTTCCGCACTCCGCGCCCGAGCTGCTGGACGGGTTCGTCCCCGGCGTCCCCGAGCTGTTCCGGGACGAGCTGGCCAAGGCCGACCTGATCAGCGTGCCGGGATGCATGGCCACGGCGGCGATCCTCGCGCTGCGCCCGCTGGCCGGGCTGATCGGACCGGACGTGCAGATCGACGCCCGCACCGGGTCGAGCGGCTCCGGCGCCCTCGCCGGGGACGGCAACCTGCACGCCGAGCGCAGTGGCGCGATGCGGGTGTTCGCGCCGGTCCGACACCGGCACGAAGCGGAGGTGTCCCGGCTGACCGGGCTCAACGCGCGGATGACCGCCACCGGCGTGGAGGCCGTCCGGGGCGTGCAGGTCGTCTGCCACGCGACCGGCGAGGCCGACGAACGGACCCTCCGGCGGGCCTACCGCGAGCACTACGGCGACGAGCCGTTCGTCCGGATCGTCGCGCACCGCCGGGGCGCGCACCGGCTGCCCGACCCCAAGCTGCTGTCCGGCTCGAACTACTGCGATGTCGGGTTCGCGGTGGACGGCGACCGGATCACCGCGATCGCCGCGCTGGACAACCTGGTCAAGGGCGGGGCCGGCGCGGCGGTCCAGTGCCTCAACCTCCGCACCGGCCGGCCCGAGGCCCTGGGGCTGGGGTTCTCCGGCCTGCATCCGGTCTGATGGGCGTCACGGTGGTCAAGTGCGGCGGCGCGGTCCCCGCCGAGGCGGTCTGCGCCGACCTGGCGGGCCGCGCGGGCGGGGTCGTCCTCGTGCACGGCGGCGCGCCCGAGATCGAACGGCTGTCCGCCGAGCTCGGGGTGGCGTCCCGCACGCTGGTGTCGCCCAGCGGCGTGACCAGCCGGCACACCGATCCCGCCATGCTCGACGTGGTCACGCTCGCCCTCACCGGGCGGGCCAAGCCGCGGCTGCTGCGCGCCCTGGCCGGGAACGGCGTCCCGGCGGTCGGGCTGACCGGGCTCGACGGCGGGCTGCTGCGAGCCCGGCGCAAACCCGCCCAGCGGGCCGTGCGGGACGGCCGGACCGTCATCGTCCGCGACGACCACAGCGGACGCGTCACCGGCGTCCGGCCGCAGGTGCTGCGCGTCCTGCTGGACGCCGGGTTCGTCCCGGTGGTGTCGCCGCCCGCGACCGGCGAGGACGGGGCGCCGGTGATGCTGCCCAGGTTCCT
>NZ_JBFAOF010000939.1:0-2716 GCF_040675125.1 Spirillospora sp. NPDC049652
CCCGCCGCCCGCGCCGCGCGAGCGCTGGCCCTGGCGCGCCGGGGCCGCCTGGACGCGGCCCGCGCGGAGATCGGCGAGGTCGTCGCGGCGGGCGCGGAGAGCGGCCCGGCGCTGTACCGCGCGGCCCAGGTCGAACTGATGACCGGGGACACCGGGACGGCCACCGACCTCGCGACCCGGGCGGTCGAGGCCCGGCATCCGCCGCTCCCCGAGCACCTGCGCGCCGAGGCATGGCGGCTGCTGGCGGACGTGTGAGCGATGCCGGGCGGAAGATCCGCCAGGTGTGGCGTGTGACGCTGAGCGGTGTCCGCGTCCGGCGGAGGATCACGGCATGGGCTCCACTGCCACCGCGCTGGTGACGGGCGGGACCGCCGTCCTCACCGGGACGCTCACCGCCGTCGTCGGGGTCGTCACCGCGCGCCTGGGCCACACCTACGAGCGGCGGCGCGCGGCGGACGCCCGCGACGCCGAGCAGGCCGAAGCCGCGGACCAGCGCGTCCGCGACGCGCTGCGCAGCATGGACGACGCCGTGGTCGACCTCGGAGTGACCATCCGGCTCTGCGAACGCCTGCGCGCGCTCGGCGTCCCCGGTGAGGACGAGGAACTGGCCGGCGGACGCCGCGTCTCGGCGGAGTACCGGACGGCCGTCCGCGAGATCCAGGGGTTCCTGGACGCCGTCGGCCACGCCCCGGACCTGGCGGGGCCGGTCGGGGCGCTGCGCGACGAGGTGCGCCGTGCCTGGCTGCACGGCCTCGGCGACGCCGGGAAGAAGCAGGACCCGCGGACCGCCGCCGAGGTCGACGACGAGCTCCAGCGGCTCATGAGCCTCGTCGGACGGGCGCTCACGTCCCCGCCGCCACCGGCTCTGGCCGCACCGGACTCCGGCGGAGCCGGCGTCGAAGCCGGCGCACCCGCGCCCGCCGCGAGCCCCAGAGCAGGACGCCCGTGGTGGCGATGGCGACCGGCACCAGCGCGGCGACGAGGGGAGCGCCCACCGCGTTGATCGCCGCGCCGCCGCACATCGTTCCGATGGGCGCGATGCCGAGGGTGACGAACCGGTTCGTCCCCGCGACGCGTCCGCGCAGCTCGGGCGGCGTGCGGCTGGCCTGGTACGCCGACAGGGCGATGTTCAGCCGCGCGCCCACGAACCCGACGCCGCCCCACGCGATCATCCAGGCGCCGGGCCACGGGACGACCGCGAGCAGGGCGGTCATCCCGAGCCACGCCCACATGCACAGCCGGACGAGGGTGATCGGGCGGCGTCCGAACCGGCGGCGGCGCGTGACGGCCACGTACACCGAGACGAACGAGCCGCCCAGCCCGGGCGCGGCGAGCAGCACCCCGGCCATGGCCCGGGGGAGTCCGGCGTCCCGCCCGCGGACGATCAGGAGCAGCATCACGATCTGGAAGAGCAGGTTCGTGGCCGTGCACGCGATGAGCGTCGTGCGCAGGAACCTGTAGCGCCACAGCCAGCGAAGTCCCTCCACCATCTCGGCGACGAGCGGCCTGGTCCGCCGCACCGCCGTCCGCGGCCTGGCCGCGTCGGTGCCGCCGGCGGCCCGCAGCGGGCGGGGATGGTTCCAGCGCCCGCGCAGCCCCGCGGGCCGCAGCGTCAGGATCGCGGCGGCGGACGCGAGCCCGAACGCGGTGTCCGCGGCGTAGGGGACGGCCGTCCCGGCCGCGTGCAGGACGCCGCCCAGGGGGCGTCCGAGCAGCATCGCGCCGTTCGCCCGCGCCTCGTTCTGGGCCATCGCCCGCTGGAAGTGCTCCGCCGGGACGACGCTCGGGACGGCCGTCACCTCGGCGACGTTGTAGAAGGTCGTGCAGGTGCCGCTGACGAGCGCGGCCACGATCAGGACCGACGGCCGGAACAGCCCGGCGGCGAGCGTCAGCACGACCGCCAGCGACATGAGCGTCCGGACGGCCTGGCTGAGCAGCATCGTCCACCAGCGGTCCAGCCGGTCCACGAGCATCCCGGCGGGGATGTGCAGGAGGAGGCTCGGAACCGTCCCGGCGGCGACCACGAAACTGACGAAGGTGGGGGACCGGGTGAGGCTGAAGGCGAGCAGCGGCGCGGCCGTGGTGACGCTCATCGCGCCGAGCAGGGAGGCCGCCGAACCCGTCCAGAGCAGGCCGAACCGGATACGCCAGCCGTCCGGTTCCTTCGCCATCTGTGTCGCCCAAGAAGAAGGACCGAGCAGGTCGTCGGGTGGTGCGGGTGAGCCCGCGCGGGCGGTCCGGCGAAAACGCGCGGACGGCCCGGCGAAAACTCAGCCTAGAGGGTGCCTGGTATTGGGCTCGCCAAGGACGAAGTAGTCGCCGGAAAATGCGAATCTGGGCTATTTCACGTATTTGGCTGGTTTGTTCGAGGGAGGGGGTCGGCGGCGGGGAGGAGGAGGGTGAAGATGGGCGGGGAGGGGCGGCGGAGGACGAGTCGGCCGCCCTCGGCCTCCGCCAGGGAGCGGGCGAGGGCGAGGCCGATGCCGTGGCCCTCGGCGGACGCGGAGCGGCGGCGGGCGAAGATGTCCTCGGCGTCGTCGGTGACGCCCGGGCCCTCGTCGGACACGTCGATGGCCAGCCCGCCGCCGATGTCGCTGGCCTCGACGGTGATGCGTCCCGCGCCGTGGGCCACGGCGTTGTCGATCAGGACGTCCAGGATCTGCCGGACGGCCGGGGACTTCACGTGCAGCTCGGGCAGCGGGTCGTGCGCGGTGAC
>NZ_JBFAOF010000940.1:0-2713 GCF_040675125.1 Spirillospora sp. NPDC049652
CGACGAGACGCGCCTGCGCCTCGCCGAGCTGGACGCGCTGCCGTCCGACACCGCGCAGGCCGTCCGGCAGCTTTCGGACTACCGGTGGCGGTCGGACGCCGCGCGCGAGACGTTCGAGCGGCTCAAGGACCTGCTGCGCGGCGAGATCCTGGACTCGCGGTTCGAGGGCATGCGGCAGGCCCTGGCGAACCAGGACGCGGCGACCATGGAGCGCGTCCGGGACATGATGGCCGCGCTCAACGACATGCTCGACAAGGACGCGCGCGGCGAGCACACCCAGGACGACTTCGACCGGTTCATGCGGGAGTACGGCGAGTTCTTCCCGGAGAACCCCGCCGACCTGGACGAGCTGGTCGACTCGCTGGCCCGCCGCGCCGCCGCGACGGACCGGCTCCTGGCGTCGCTGACGCCCGAGCAGCGCGCCGAGCTGTCCGGCCTCATGGACCAGGTCATGCGGGACGCGGGCCTCGCCCTGGAGATGACCCGGCTGACCGAGTCGCTGCGGGCCCGCCGCCCCGACCTGGGCTGGGGCACGCCCGAGCAGATGTCCGGCGACCGTCCGCTCGGCATGAGCGACGCCACCGGCGCGCTCGCCGAGCTCGCCGACCTGGCCGAGCTGGAGGCCGCGCTCGGCCAGGACTACCCGGGCGCCCGGCTGGACGACATCGACGAGGAGGCCGTCCGGCGCGCGCTCGGCCGGTCCGCCGTGGACGACCTGGCCGCGCTGCGCCGGCTGGAGGCCGAGCTGGAGCGGCAGGGCTACCTGCGGCGCAACCGCGGCGAGCTCGAACTGACCCCGAAGGCCGTCCGGCGGCTGGGCGAGACGGCGCTGCGCCGGGTGTTCTCCCGGCTCACCGGATCCCGCTCGGGCGACCACGACCAGCGCGACGCGGGCCAGGCGGGCGAGCTGACCGGCTCGACGCGCGAGTGGCGGTTCGGCGACGAGCAGCCGATCGACGTCGTGCGGACGGTGTCCAACGCCGTCCGGCGGTCCGCCGCGCACGCCGCCGCGCCGACAGGGCCGACAGAGTCGGGCGGGCCGGGCGGGGGAAGGCGGGGGGTGAAGCTGAGCGTGGACGACTTCGAGGTGAAGGAGACCGAGCGGCGCAGCGCCGCCGCGGTCTGCCTGCTGGTGGACCTGTCGTACTCGATGGTGCTGCGCGGCACCTGGGCCGCCGCCAAGCAGACCACGCTGGCCCTGCACACGCTGGTGACCAGCGCGTTCCCGCAGGACGCCATCCAGATCATCGGGTTCTCCAACTACGCCCGGGTGCTGCACCCGACCGAGATGGCGGGCCTCGACTGGGACATGGTCCAGGGCACCAACCTGCACCACGCCCTGATGATCGCCGGACGGCACCTGGACCGGCACCCCGACTTCGAGCCGATCGTGCTGGTGGTGACCGACGGCGAGCCGACCGCCCACCTGCGCCCGGACGGCCGGTCCTGGTTCGACTACCCGCCGTCCGCCGACACCCTCGTCCTCACCACGGCCGAGGTGGACAAGATGACCCGGCGCGGCGCGGCGCTGAACTTCTTCATGCTGGCCGACGACCGCCGGCTGGTCTCGTTCGTGGACGAGGTGGCCCGCCGCAACGGCGGCCGGGTCTTCGCGCCCGACGCCGAGCGGCTCGGCGAGTACGTCGTCAGCGACTATCTGAGCGTCCGCCGGGGCGGACGCCGCTGACCCTCCCTCCGCACCCCCTGCGCACCCCCATCCACCGGCCTTCCCCCGCCCCTCCGCCGGCCCTCCACAGGCCCTCCGCCAGCCCTCACCTGGGCTGACACGCCCGAGGGCCGGGATCGGCACGGCTGAGGCGCGTGGTGCGGGCGTTGGGCGTGGTTTTGCCGAGCAACAGGGTTACCGCCGAACGGCACCGGGGAGTCATTACGCGGAGTGAACACCACGGCACTTTGAGTGCCATCGGAGGGAAATGTGACGACGTACCGACGACCGCTCCTCGGCGTCCTCGCCGCCGGGTTCGGCGCAGCCGCCGTGATCGCGCTCGGGTCAGGACCCGCGCTCGCCGAGGAGATGCCCACCGGGCATCACCACCCTGGCTACGGCCATCACCACCACTTCGGCCACCACCACGGCCACCATCACTTCAAGGTGCGCGGCTGGGGACGCTGGGGCTGCCCGCCCGGCCCGATGAAGGACGGCGGCCACTGCAGGCCGCACCATCCGGAGAAGCACCCGGAGATGCCTTCCACGCGCTAACGGGGATCGCCCCATTCGGCCGGTTCCGCCTCGTGCGGGCCCTGCCGGGCGGCCGCCCGGTGCTCCCGCACCGGGCGGCCTCCACCGTCTCCGGGATCCGCGCAGGCTAGGGTCGGGTCATGTCGAGTTCCGATCGTCTGCTGCTGATCCTGCACATCGGTTTCGCGATCTTCACCCTGGGGCCGCTGACCGCCGCCACGATGTCCACCCCGCGGTACATCCGCAAGCGGGACGTCGCGATCGTCAAGTACCTGAACCGGACGACGATGATCTACGCGTTCGGGGCGCTGGGCGTGTTCCTGTTCGGGTTGTTCCTGGCGAAGGGCCAGTTCGCCCAGTTCTGGCTGTCGGCGTCCATGACGCTGTTCGTCGTGGCGCTCGTGCTGCTGTTCCTCGTGGAGCGCGACCAGCGCAAGGCCATCCGCCTGCTGGAGGTCGCCGCCGCGTCGCACGGGGCGGCGCACACGGCGGCGGCCGCGACCGTCGGCGACG
>NZ_JBFAOF010000941.1:0-2710 GCF_040675125.1 Spirillospora sp. NPDC049652
GTCCCGAGCACCGCCGGACGGCTGCCCGCCGGGTCGAACGCCCAGCCGCCGGGGCAGTCGAGCGCGGCCCACACCAGGGCGGTCGTCGGCGGGTCCCACGGCGTCCAGGGGCAGGCGACCGTGCCGTCCAGGCCGTCGACGGGACCGGGGGCGAGGCGCATCCCGTCGCCGGGCGCGCGGTCCGGGCCGCACACGAAGCAGCCGGGGAAGGGGTGGTCGCCGCCGGAGTTGAACTTCTCGGCGGCGCGAGCGGCGACGTCCGGGGCGACGGCCGGGACGGGGTCGACGGTGAAGCCGTCCGCGCGGGCCTCGGCGACCAGGCGCTCGCCGTCCCAGAGGGTCAGGTGGCCGCGCCCGCCGTCCTCGTCGGCCACGCGCAGCGGGGTCTCCAGCGGCGGCGGCAGGCGCAGCGCGACCCGCACGCCGTCAGGCGCCGCGCCGGCGGCGACCTCGGCGGCCAGCAACCCGGCGACATAGCCGCCGTTGCCCGAGTTGTCCGGACCGTGGAACCGTGCCTCCACCAGCATGTGGGAACCCCCGCGAGAGATCGACGTGGAACGGTCGAATCCTAGCCGGGGGTCACCAGAGGTCCCATATCTGGTCAAAGTGTGCGGAAGGTGCGCACTGATCGGGGGAGTCCAGAGCGATCGGAGAGGTCCGAGGCGACGGGGCGGGGTGGGGAGTCGGGCGTCAGATGGCCCGGGAGGGCTGCGGCCGTCCGGGACGGGTGGAGAAGAACACCGACAGCGACCCGTTCAGCCGGGCGCGGACGGTCTCCTCGTCCACGGGGCCGTCCTCGGGGACCGGGCAGAGCTCCAGCGCGCGCTCGATGAGCAGGTCCATGTTGCGGTCGGCGACCAGCACCGAGCAGGTGTCGCAGGCGAACCACGGGTACAGCATGTTCAGCACCGCCACGGCGGTGTCGTCGTCGGACAGGTGCGTCGTGTCGAGCTCCACCTCGAACATGTCGGTGGCCTCGGGGTCGAGCGTCGGGTAGTACAGCCAGCTGGGATCCGGGGCGGCGCAGAAGTCGCACGTCGGGTCGGCCGGAGCGGCCGTGCCCACGGCGAGCTCCAGCGCGTGGTCCCAGGGCTCCACGCGGCGGTTGTGGCGATAACCGACGGTGTCGAGCGCGCCCTCGCGGTTGTGGGTGACGTCATGCACCTCCCCGCCGCACCGGGCGCACATGAAGCCGATGTCCTCCATGTCCTTCCCCCTGATCGCTGAGGCACCGATCTCACAGTATCCGCACGGACGGCACCCGCGTACCAGCCCCGCGCGATTCGATCTTGCCCGGATTCGGCCCCGTTGCCCAGCGCCACGCGGGCCGTCCGATACCGTGGGTCTCCTGTGACGCCCGTGTCCCGGCGATCCCGGCAGGGGCCCGTCTCCCATGCCGCCCCGATGCCGCCCACGCGTCGCGCCCGCGCCGGGCACCGCCCCCACCCTCCGGCAGGCCCCGCCGGCTCGCGCGCCGCGGCGTCCGAACCCGGAGGTCGTCCGTGCCCCTCACCCCCGTCCCGAACGGCGTCGTGCTGAACGCCGACAAGATCGACCTCGTGCGCGGCGGCCGGACGCTGCTGGACCGGGTCTCGATGACCGTCCTCACCGGCGAGCACTGGGCGCTGATCGGCCCGAACGGCGCGGGGAAGAGCACCCTGCTCGGCGTCCTCGGCGCCTACACCCACCCCACGCGCGGAACCGCCGAGATCCTCGGCCACCGGCTCGGCCGGGTGAACGTCCATGAGCTGAGGGCCTTCATCGGGCAGGTCAACCCCAGGCATCCGCTGGAGTCGGCGCGCACCGTCCGGGAGATCGTCCTGACCGGCGCCACCGGGACCATCGAGCTCGTCCCGCGCTGGACGCCCTCCGAAGCCGAACGGTCCCGCGCGGACGACCTGATCGCGCTCATGGGCCTCACGCCTCGCGCCGACGCGCGCTGGCCGCACCTGTCCCAAGGGGAGCGCGGCCGGGCGCTGATCGCCCGTGCGCTGATGCCCGACCCGCCGCTGCTCCTGCTGGACGAGCCCGCCACCGGCCTGGACCTGGCCGCCCGTGAACGGCTCCTCGTCGCCATCGACACCCTGCGCGAGAACCGTCCGGACCTCACCACCGTCCTGGTCACCCACCACCTGGAGGAGCTGCCGACCTCCACCAGCCACGCGATGCTGCTGCGCGAGGGCGAGGTACTGGCGTCCGGCCCGGCGGAGCACGTGCTCACCACCGAACTGGTCAGCGCGTGCTTCGACCACCCCGTCACGATCAGCCGCGCGAACGGCCGCTGGGCCGCGACGGCGGGACGCTAGTCCACTCAGCCGTGGGCGCGGACGCGGTGCTCGCCGAGGTGGGCGAGCACCGCCTGGTTCGCCTCCCAGCCGTCGGGGAACTTCACCGGCACGCCCAGCCGCACCGGATCCGCCGACGGATGCGCGTCCAGCAGCTCGGGGATGCCCGCGCGCGCCACGACCAGGCAGGCGTGCCGGTGCCGCGACGCCAGCACGCACAACCGCCCCGACTCCAGGTGGAACGCCGTCGCGTCCCGCCGTCCCGACAGCGGATGCAGCACCACCGTCACGTCGTACTCGCGGCCCTGCAGGCGGTTGGCGGTGTCGACCGTGATGTCCCCGGCGTACGGGCCGAGCGCGAGCCGGATCGCGGCGACCTGGTCCCGGTGCGCGGCGCCCACCGCGATCCGGTCCGCGCCGACCGG
>NZ_JBFAOF010000942.1:0-2695 GCF_040675125.1 Spirillospora sp. NPDC049652
CGTACGCGGCGGGCGAGTGGGCCGACGCCCTGGCGGAGCTGCGCGCGGCGCGGCGGCTGGGCGCGGGCGACGAGGCGTACCTGCCGGTCATGGCCGACGCCGAGCGCGGGCTGGGCCGTCCGGAACGGGCGCTGGACCTGGTCAAGTCGCCGGAGGCGGCGCGCCTGGACCAGATGGGCGCCGTCGAGCTGCGGATCGTGGAGTCCGGTGTCCGCCGGGACCTCGGCCAGTTCGACGCCGCCGTGGTGACGCTCCAGGTGCCGGAGCTGCGGGACCGCAGGCTGCGGCCCTGGTCGGCGAGGCTGTTCTACGCCTACGCGGACGCGCTGGTGGACGCCGGCCGTGAGGACGAGGCGTCCGAGTGGTTCGCTCGTTCGGCCGCCGCCGACCGCGACGGGGAGACCGACGCGGCCGAGCGGTATGCCGACCTGGAGGGCCTGGACATCCTCGACACCGAGGAGGACGAGGACGGCGAGGTCACCGAGACCGACGCCGCCGAGTCCGACGCCGCCGAGACGGCCCCCGAGGCCGACGAGGCGTCCGCCGAGGTGCCGGTCGAGGACGACCCGCGCGCCGAGGAGGAGCCGGAGGCTCCCGAGGTCTACCAGGGTGACGAGGCGGTGGCCGATGTGGCCGCGGCTCCCGCCCCGGTCTTCCTCGAGCCCAAGGACGAGAACGCCGAAGAGGCCGCGGACAAGCCGGACGACACCGCGGACGAGCCGGACGACGACGCCGAGGACGAGGACGAGCCGAAGGGCGAGTCCGGGGGTTCCGGGTCTGCGGGCGAGGGCAAGCCGTCCGCCTGAGCGGGCATGTGACGGGCGAACGGGCCGCGTCGACGGATTCACCTCCGTCGGCGCGGCCCGTTCGGCGTTTCGGGCGGACCCGTCAGGCGTGCCGGTTGAGGGCGTGGATGATGCCCGCGACGTTGCTCTCGGTGCTGTTCAGGACCTCGTACTTGAAGGCGAGGTCCGGGTCGACGTCCTCGGCGGTGATCCGGTAGCGGGCGTCGGTGCGGTCGCGGACCATGGCGACGGCGTGGTCCAGCTCCGGGTTCTCCTCCTGGGCGGCGCGGACGGCGTCCACCCACACGCGCAGTTCCTCGGCGGACCGGTCGAGCGTGTCGTCGACCTCCGTGACCGGCCCGTAGTGCGCGAATAGCAGCCGGGACGGGCCGAGCGCCTTGAACTTGTCGAGCGAGGCGAGGGCGGTGTCGAGGTCGAAGTCCGGCGGCGGGGTCGCGGGCCGGACGTCGGCGGTCTCGGGGATGTAGATGCCCGCGGCGTCCCCCACGTACAGGTCGCCGGTGGCCGAGTCGACGAGGCCGACGTGGTGCTTGGCGTGGCCGGGGGAGTAGTGCGACTCCAGCCGCCGGCCGCCGCCGAGGTCGATGACGCCGGTGTCCTCCACGGCCCGGATGCGGGCGGCCTCGGTCGGCTTGAGCTCGCCGAACAGGGTGTCGAGCATGTCGCCGTAGACCATGCGGGCGCTGCGCATGAGCCGTTCGGGGCTGGCGAGGTGGCGGGCGCCCTTCTCGTGGACGACGACCTCGGCCCCCGGGTACATCTGGGCGATGTCGCCGACGCCGCCGGCGTGGTCGAGGTGGATGTGGGTGACCACGACGGTCGCCAGGTCGTCCGCGGAGACCCCGAGCTCGTCCAGGGCGGCCTTCACGACGGGCGCGGAGCCGGCGGTGCCTGGTTCCACCAGGCAGGGCCGGTCGGACAGGATCAGGTATCCGGCGGTGATACCGCTGTAGCCCGCCATCCGGGTGTCGATCTCGTAGACGTCCCCGCCCAGCGGCGTGATCGTGGTCTTGGTGTCCATGCCACGATCATCGCGCCGCGGCGACGGGTTCTCCAGCCCCCGGGCCCGCGGAGGTCAGTGCAGGTCCCCCGCGGCGTGCAGGTCGTCGAAGATCAGCTGGACGGTCGGCGAGACGCGGTCGCGGTCGGCGTGGCCGAGCCAGGCGGTCTCGGCGATCTCGGCCGCCGGGGTCAGGTCCCCGGTGTAGTCGGCGGTGTAGCAGGTCATCCTGACGACGACGCCCTCGTCCTTGCCGTGCGCCTGTGCCTCCCAGGTGCCGGCGTGCCGGACGGTGGCGGGGTCGAGCGCGACGGTGAGCTCCTCGGCGATCTCGCGCACGAGGGTCTGCTCGTCCGTCTCGCCCGGCTCGCGCTTGCCGCCGGGCAGGTAGTGGGTGTCCTTGCCGTGGGAGCGGGCGGTGAGGATCCGGCCGTCCTCGAGCCGGATCCAGGCCACCTTGTCGATCACTTTCGTCACGCTCCGACCGTATCCGCCGGGGGTCGGCCCGACCTCGGCGGGCACCCCCGGCCGGCCCCTCCGCGCGCCGGTCCGCAGCTCGCGCCCGGCTCCGGGGTCAGGGCGGGTCGAGCAGGCGGAGGACCATGCCCATGCGCGGCTTCGGGCCGAAGGACGTCGACTTGCGGGGCACGCGTTCGCCGCCGCCCGCGACGGCCAGCACGTCCTCGACCTTCATCGGGTTGAGGATCACGGCGCTGCCGCCGGAGCGCCGGGCCCGGGTGAGCGCGGCGGCCGGGTCGTCGTGCACCACCTCGACGCTCTGCTCGTTCTCGGGGACGCCCCAGACGCCCGCGATGAGCAGGTGGTCCAGGACGGCGGTGTCCAGCCCCCGCCAGCGCGCGGACCGGTCGGCGGGCATGACGGCGGCCAG
>NZ_JBFAOF010000943.1:0-2694 GCF_040675125.1 Spirillospora sp. NPDC049652
CCCGGGGGCCCCGGGCGCCGGGGCGGACTCGGTGTCCCCCCCGGCGTCCCGGACCTGGCCCGTCTCAGGGTCGATGCGCCGCCGGTCGCGGATCACCGGGCCGTCGTGCTCCTCACGAGGTGAGGTCACTTGGCGTCACCCTTCGGCTTGTCCTCGTCCACGATCTCGGCGTCGACGACCTCGTCGTCCTGCGGCTGCCCGGCGTCCGCGCCGGCCTGCTCGCCGCCCGGCTGGGCCGCGCCCTCCGGGTTCTGGGCGTACATCGCGGCGCCCATCTTCTGGCTGGTCTGGGCGAGCTTGTCGGCCGCGGACTTGATCGCCTCGACGTCGGTGCCCTCCAGGGCCTTCTTGACGTCGGCGACGCCGGCCTCGACCTCGGTCTTCAGCTCGTCCGGGACCTTGTCGCCGTTCTCGCGGAGGAACTTCTCGGTCGAGTACGCGAGGGTGTCGGCCTGGTTGCGGACCTCGGCCTCCTCCTTGCGCTTGCGGTCCTCCTCGGCGTACTGCTCGGCCTCCTGCATCATGCGGCTGATGTCGTCCTTCGGCAGCGCCGAGCCGCCGGTGATGACCATCGACTGCTCCTTGCCGGTGCCGAGGTCCTTCGCCGAGACGTTCACGATGCCGTTCGCGTCGATGTCGAAGGTGACCTCGATCTGCGGGACGCCGCGCGGCGCCGGGGGCAGGCCGGTGAGCTGGAAGGTGCCGAGCTTCTTGTTGTACGCCGCGATCTCGCGCTCGCCCTGGTAGACCTGGATCTCCACGGACGGCTGGTTGTCGTCGGCCGTGGTGAAGGTCTCCGAGCGCTTGGTCGGGATCGTGGTGTTGCGCTCGATGATCTTGGTGAAGATGCCGCCCTTGGTCTCGATGCCGAGCGACAGCGGGGTGACGTCCAGCAGCAGGACGTCCTTCACCTCGCCCTTGAGGACGCCGGCCTGCAAGGAGGCTCCGATGGCCACCACTTCGTCAGGGTTCACGCCCTTGTTGGGCTCCTTGCCGCCGGTCAGCTCCTTCACCATCTCGCTGACCGCGGGCATGCGGGTCGAGCCGCCGACCATGACGACCTGGTTGATGTCGCCGACGGTGATGCCCGCGTCCTTCAGCACCTGCTGGAACGGCGCCTTGGTGCGCTCGAGCAGGTCGCTGGTGAGGCGCTGGAACTCGCCCCGGGTGAGCTTCTCGTCCAGGTGCAGCGGGCCCTCCGCCGAGGCGGTGATGTAGGGCAGGTTGATCTGCGTCTCGGACGAGCTGGACAGCTCGATCTTGGCCTTCTCGGCGGCCTCGCGGAGCCGCTGCAGCGCCATCTTGTCCTTGGACAGGTCGACGCCGTTGGCGTTCTTGAACCGCTCGACCAGCCACTCGACGACCTTGTTGTCCCAGTCGTCGCCGCCGAGGTGGTTGTCGCCGGAGGTCGCCTTGACCTCGACGACGCCGTCGCCGACCTCCAGCAGGGAGACGTCGAAGGTGCCGCCGCCGAGGTCGAAGACCAGGATGGTGGCCTCGTTCTCCTTCTCCAGGTGGTAGGCCAGCGCGGCCGAGGTCGGCTCGTTGATGATGCGCAGGACGTTCAGGCCCGCGATCTGGCCGGCCTCCTTGGTGGCCTGGCGCTGGTGGTCGGAGAAGTAGGCGGGCACGGTGACGACCGCGTCGGTCACCGGCTCGCCGAGGTAGGCCTCGGCGTCCCGCTTGAGCTTCTGGAGCACGAACGCCGAGATCTGCTGCGGCGTGAACTCCTTGTCGTCGATCTTCTGCTTCCAGTCGGTGCCCATCTCGCGCTTGACCGACCGGATGGTGCGGTCAACGTTGGTGACGGCCTGGCGCTTGGCCACCTCACCGACGAGGACCTCGCCGTTCTTGGCGAAGGCGACGACGGACGGCGTGGTCCGCGACCCCTCCGCGTTGGCGATCACCGTGGGCTCGCCGCCCTCCAGAATCGCGACGACCGAGTTGGTCGTCCCGAGGTCGATGCCGACCGCACGTCCCATGTCTCGTCCTCCGTGGATCTAGCTAGCTGTCGCCGCCGCGGGGGCCGGGTGGGCCCCCGTGTCCGGCGCGAGTCTTCCGCTGTCTGCCAGGGTGCCGCGCCCGGGATCTCTTGTCAAATGACTTGAGTCGGGCGGACTCAACTTTGCTGACGTCTCGTTCAACAGGACGTCTGAGCCGCCTATTCCCGTTCCCGGATGCCCCCCATCTCAGGGACGAATCCTCTTCAAGGAGGAGCGGCCACCCTGCTCAGGGAGGAACGGCCCCGGGCTCCGGCCGTGCGCCCGCCGCGTCCGCGCGGAAGCGTGAAAGTGTCCGAGGGCTTCGGGTGATACCGGGACGACCGCCATCCGCGCCACGGAAAGGCCCCCATATGACACGGGAGTCCCTCACCGCCCCGCCCCGGGGCGACGACTCGGCCGTGCTGACCTCGTCCCGGACGCACCCGGAGCGCTTCGGCGCGATCTTCGACGCCTACCACGAGGAGATCCACGGCTACGCGGCCCGCCGCCTCGGAGCGGACGCCGCCGCCGACGTCGCCGCGCAGACGTTCCTGGAGGCGTTCCGGGCGCGGCACCGCTACGACCCGGCCCGCGCGTCCGTCCGGACCTGGCTGTACGGCATCGCCACCAACCTCGTCGGCAAGCAGCGCCGCGCGGAGGTGCGGGCGCTGCGGGCCCGCGGCCGGCTCGGCCCCGACCGCGACGCCGAGGG
>NZ_JBFAOF010000944.1:0-2690 GCF_040675125.1 Spirillospora sp. NPDC049652
GGAGCGCCGACGCCGGGGACGCGGAGCTGGCCGCGGCGTTCCGGCGCGACCCCGACCGGTTCACCGACGTGTACGACCGGTACTTCCGCGACATCTACCTGTACGCGGCCGGACGCCTCGACACCCAGGCGGGCGAGGACATCGCCGCCGAGACGTTCTGCACGGCCTTCGCGATCCGGGACCGCTTCGACCCGGAACGCGGCGCGCTGCGCCCCTGGCTGTTCGGCATCGCCACCAACCTCATCGCCCGGCACCGCCGCCGCGAGGCCCGCCACTACAAGGCCCTGGCGCGCGGCGGCGCCGACCCGGACGAGGGCAGCCACGAGAACGGCGTGCTGACCGCCGTCGCCGCGCACCGCCTGCGGCCCGAGCTGGCCCGCGCGCTGCGCTCCCTCAACCAGGGCGAGCGCGACGTCCTGCTGCTGGTGGCGCTCGCCCAGCTCAGCCATGACGAGATCGCCGAGGCGCTCGGCATCTCCTACGGCACGGTCGGATCCCGGCTCAGCCGCGCCCGCGCCAAGATCCACAAGACCATCGGCAAGGAGAAGTTCCATGGATGACGACCTGCGCATCGTCGCCGACGCGCTCGCCAAGCCCGAGCCCTCGCCGGACACCGTGGACCGCCGCCGCCACCAGCTGCAGAACGCCATGCGCGGCGGCGCCACCCCCGCCCCCGGCCGCCGCCGCGTCCTCTGGGCCGTCGGCGGCACCGGCCTCACCGCCGGAGTGGCGGCCGCGGCCGTCGCCATCGCCGTCGCCACCGGCTCGGTCGGCGCGTCCCCCCACCACGGCGGCCCGTCCGCGCACGGCGGAACGCCGTCCCAGGCGGCCGCTCCGATCAGCGCCCGCCAGGTGTTCCTCGCCGCCGCCGACAGCGCGTCCCAGGCGCCCGAGCGCGTCGGCAGGTACTGGCACCTCGGCGTGATCTTCCACGACGCCCAGGGCGTCGTGATCAAGGACGAGAGCTACGACCGGTGGTTCCGGCGCGACGGCCGGCACTACTCCGGCGGCCTCAAGACCGGTGGCAAGCCGTACTTCAACCCCAAGCAGGAGCCAGGGTTCCGCGCCGGCGGCCCGGTGCTGACGTTCGAACAGCTCCGCTCCCTGCCGAGCGAGCCGGAGGACCTGGTCCGCCGGATGACCGGGTACGTCGAGGACGCCCACATCCGCACCAGCGCCGGCGAGCTGGACGCGCGCGGGCGGCGGGTCGAGGTGCTCAACGACCTGTTCGTGCTGTCGACGCAGATGCCGGTCACGCCGAAGGTCCGCGCGGCGGCCTTCCGTGCCCTCGCCCAGGCCCCCGAGGTGAGGAGCCTCGGCCGCGTCGGGACCGGAGTGCGGCTGAACATCCCGGTGTACAACATCCCCCAGGGGATGGAGGTGGTCCTCGACCCGGCCACCGGCAGGCTGCGCGACTCCCGCAACTTCGTCGACTACCAGGGCGGTCTCATGTCGGCGTCCGAAGGATCCACCGTCACCATCACCGCCGGCTGGACCGACACCCTCTCCACCGGGAGCGCGCCGAAGTGATCGCCCGCGGCGCCCTGGAGGCCGCCGAGTGACCACGGGGACGCCCCGGACGGCCGCGTCCGGGGCGTCTCGGTACACTCCTGCTCGGCCGACCTGGGGAAACGAGAGCTGAGGCAACGATCCGCATGGAACTGATCCACTCGGGCAAGGTCCGCGACGTCTACGCCGACGGGGACGACCTGGTCCTGGTCGCCACGGACCGGGTGAGCGTGTACGACGTGGTGCTGCCGACCGAGGTCCCCGACAAGGGGAAGATCCTCACGCAGCTCTCGCTGTGGTGGTTCGAGCAGCTCGCGGACGTCGTCCCGAACCATGTGATCTCCGCGGCCGACGTGCCCGCCGAGTTCGCCGGCCGGGCCGTCCGCGTCCAGCGCCTCACGATGCTGCCCGTCGAGTGGATCGCGCGCGGCTACCTCACCGGCCTCGGCCTGAAGCAGTACCAGAAGGACGGCGCGGTCTCCGGCGTGGAGCTGCCGGCGGGTCTGGTCGAGTCGGACCGGCTGCCCGAGCCGATCTTCACCCCGACCACCAAGGCCACCGAGGGCCACGACGAGTTCATCACCTACGACGAGATGGTCGCCGAGATCGGCGCGGACACCGCCGCCGAGCTGCGCGAGACGACCCTGGAGGTGTACCGGCGCGGCGCGGCGCTCGCCCTCGACCGGGGCATCATCATCGCCGACACCAAGCTGGAGTTCGGCCGCGCCGCCGACGGGACGCTCATCCTCGGCGACGAGGTCCTGACGCCCGACTCGTCCCGGTTCTGGCCGGCCGACCGGTACCGGCCCGGCCGCGTCCAGGACTCCCTCGACAAGCAGTTCGTCCGCAACTGGTCGTCCACCCTCGACTGGGACCGCACCCCGCCCGGCCCGGAGATCCCGGCCGAGGTCGTCGACGCCACCCGCGCCCGCTACGTCGAGGTCTACGAGCGCCTCACCGGCGACCGCTGGAACGGCTGACGCCCGGGAGCGGGCAGCCCCGTGAATGACCGTGCCCCGATTCCGGGGGCACGGTCATCGCGCGTTCTGGGCGGCCCTGTCCCCGTTCGGCGGAGGCCCGGACCGGCCGTCCAGCCGGGACACCTCGCCCACGACCGTGACGTCGTCCTCCGGTAGGCCGTCCGCAGGAAGGCCGTCCGCGAGAAGGTCGTCCGCCGGGAG
>NZ_JBFAOF010000945.1:0-2687 GCF_040675125.1 Spirillospora sp. NPDC049652
CGGGACCTGGTGGACCGCCAGGCCCGCGAACGGCCGGACGGCGTCGCGCTCGCCGCGCCGGGACGGCCCGCCCTGACCTTCGGCGCGCTCGCCCGCCAGGTGGACGCGGCCGGGCGGCGGCTGCGCGGGCTGGGCCTCGGCCCGGGGGACGCGGTGGCGCTCGCGCTGCCGTCCGGGCCGGACCTCGCGACCGCGTTCCTCGCCGTCGCGGCGCACGCCTCGTGCGTGCCGCTCAACCCGGCGCACCGCCCGGAGGAGTTCACGCACTTCCTCACCGGGACGCGGGCCAAGGCCCTGGTCGTCCCGCCGGGCGACGACGGGGACGCCGTCGCGGCGGCGGAGCGGCTCGGCGTGCCGACGCTGGAGCTGGCCGTCCGCCCGGACGACCCGGCCGGAGTCTGGACGCTCGACGGCGACCCGGTCGGACCGCCCGTCCCCGAGGACCGGGCCGGGACCCGGCCCGAGGACGTCGCGCTCACCCTGTTCACGTCGGGCACGACCGCCCTGCCCCGGATGGTCCCGCTCACCCACGCCAACCTGCTGACGGCGGCCTGGAACACCGGCCGGGCGCTGGAGCTGACGCCCGCCGACCGCTGCCTCAACCCGATGCCGATGTTCCACGCGCACGGCCTGACCAGCACGCTCCTGGCGTCCTTCGTGCACGGCGCGGGGATCGTGTGCCCGCCCGGCTTCGACGCCGCCGCGTTCATGGACTGGCTGGAGGAGTTCCGGCCCACCTGGTACACGGCCGTGCCCGCGATGCACCGCGCCCTGCTGGACGAGGCCGACCGCACCGGCCGGGGCCCCGCCGTCCCGCTCCGGTTCATCCGCTCGGCGTCCGCGCCGCTCCCCGACACCGTCCTCGAACGGCTGGAGCACCTCTTCGGCGCGCCCGTGGTCGAGGGGTACGGGCTCACCGAGGCGGCGTCGCTGGTCACCTGCAACCCGCTCCCGCCGGGTCCGCGCAAGGTCGGCTCGGTCGGCGTGCCCGTGGGCGAGCCGGTCGCCGTCCTCGACCCGGACGGCCGGGTCCTGCCGCCGCTCGGCGCGGGGGAGATCGCGATCCGCGGCGGCAACGTGACCGCCGGGTACGCGGGCGACCCGGCCGCGAACGAGGCGGCCTTCACCGGCGGCTGGATGCGCACCGGCGACCACGGCTACCTCGACGAGGACGGCTACCTGTTCGTCATCGGCCGGTCCAAGGAGATCATCAACCGGGGCGGCTCGAAGGTCGCGCCCGCCGAGGTGGACCGGGCCCTGGCCGGGCACCCCGGCCTCGCCGAGGCCGCCGCGTTCGGCCTGCCGCACCCGACGCTCGGCGAGGACGTCGCGGTCGCGGTCGTCACCCGGCCGGGCGTCGGCGTGGACGAGCACAGCGTGCGCGCGTTCGCCGCCCGCCGCCTGATCGACCACAAGGTCCCCAGCCGGGTCTTCTTCGTGGACGAACTGCCCCGCAACACCACCGGCAAGGTGCAGCGCGTCCGCCTGACCGAGCGCTACACGCCCACCGTCCGCCCGGCTCCCGCCGAGACGCCCGCCGGGGCACCCGCCGCCGCGCCGGCCGCGCCGAAGGACACCGAGCGCGTGATCGCCGCGATCTGGGCCTCCGTCCTGGATGTCCCGCACGTCGATCCGACCAGCGGGTTCTTCGAACTCGGCGGCGACTCGCTGGCCCTCGCCCGGGTGGCCGAACGCCTCCACGCGGAGACCGGGCGGACCGTCCCGAAGTCGACCCTGCTCATGTACAGCACCGTCCGCGCCCTCGCCGAACACCTCGACACCACCGACCCCGACACCACCGACCCCGACGCCACCGACCCCGGCGCGCCCGCTTCCGGCGCATCGGCTTCCGACGTGCCGCGCCGGGCGGCGGCCGGGCGGGAGCGGCTGCTGGAGCGGCGGCGCGGGCGCGGCGCGGCCCCCGGGGAGGACCGTTGACCGAGACCGGCCTGGAAATCGCGATCGTCGGCCTGGCGTGCCGGTTCCCCGGCGCGCGGGACCGCGACGCGTTCTGGCGCAACCTCCGCGACGGCGTCGAGTCGATCACCCGGTTCAGCGCCGCCGAGCTCGCCGGGGCGGGCGTCCCCGAGCACCTCCTCGCCGACCCCGCGTACGTGCGGGCGCAGGGTGTGCTCCAGGACGCCGACCGCTTCGACGCCGAGTTCTTCGGCATCAGCCCCCGCGAGGCCGACCTCATGGACCCGCAGCAGCGCGTCCTGCTGGAGTGCGCCTGGGAGACGCTGGAGGACGCCGGCCACGACCCGTCCCGGACCGGCGGGCCCGTCGGCGTCTACGCCGGGACCTACTACAACTCCTACCTGCCGCTGCTGCCGCCGACCGACGACGACGGCGAGACCTTCGCCCGCGCCATCGCCAACGAGAAGGACTACGTCGCGACCCGGCTGGCGTACCGGCTCGACCTCACCGGCCCGGCGCTGACCGTGCAGACGGCCTGCTCGACGTCGCTCGTCGCCGTCCACCTCGCCTGCCAGGCGCTGCTGTCCGGCGAGTGCGACCTCGCGCTCGCCGGCGGGGCGACCGTGCGCGCCGCGCAGGTCACGGGTTACCTCTTCCGGCCCGGCGGGATCTTCTCGTCCGACGGGCACTGCCGCGCGTTCGCGATACTGTCAAGCTCGCCGGCACCCGGCCTTCTTCCCCCATAAGGGCCTCTCTCTGGAGAAAGTCCC
>NZ_JBFAOF010000946.1:0-2686 GCF_040675125.1 Spirillospora sp. NPDC049652
CCGCCGCGTTCCCGGAGGGCCCGCGGCGCACCCGGGCGCTCGGCGTCAACGGCGCGCTGCTGTCGCTCGGCTTCGTCATCGGGACGATCGGCGGCGGCCTCATCACCAGCGGGCTGAACTGGCGCTGGACGATGCTGATCCTGTTCGGCATCGGCGCGCTGGTGGTGACCGGCGCGGTGACGGTCGTGCCGGAGACGGCCGGACGGTCCCGGGCGCGGCTGGACGTGCCCGGCGCGATCCTGGCGAGCGGCGGACTGTTCGCCCTGGTCTACGGCATCTCCGACGGCGGCCGGGCGGGCTGGGGCAGCGTCCGGACGGTCGCGACGCTGCTCGGCGCGGCCGTCCTGCTGGGCGCGTTCCTCGCGGCCGAGGCGCGGCACGCGGCGCCGCTCGGCAGCGGGTGGCGAGCTCCCGGCTTCCGGCCTTCTCGATCCAGCGGCAAGGCGGGCGGCGCGGTCCTGCGCATCGCCACGTTCCCCGGCACGACGGTCGAGCGCTTCGACGACGCGTCCCGGCAGACGTTCGACCAGACCACCAACCACACGCCGTACCTCTACCTCAGGACGGAGGGGCCGCTGCTGCCGGGCTCGAACATGAACCGTTCGGGGAAGAGCTCGGCGGCCGCGACGCGCTGCCAGCGGGTGGCGAGCTCCCGGCTTCCGGCCTTCTCGATCTCGGCGGCGGTCGGCTTGCGGACGAGCCCGTACCCGACCGCCGCTCCCCCGCCCACGAGGGCGAGCACGCCGAACACGAGCAGCAGCGCGATCCCGGCAAGCGGCCGCCGCCGCCCGGCCGCAGACGCCGGCACGTCCTCAGACGCGGACGCAGGCACGATTTCGGACGCAGGCGCGGCCTCGAACGTGGGCGCGGGGGTGGGATCGGGCGGGGGCCCGTCCTGGTCTTCGGGGTTCGCGGACGATCCCTCTGATGGGGGTTTTTCTGCCACGAAAGCGGATCTAACAGAACCCGCACCTCATACCGCTCGGTTTATGGATTGAGGCGACCCCTAAGCCTGATTACGGACGCCAGCAGCCCGGCCAGCGCGAGCACGCAGGCGATCCAGCATCCCTGGACCAACGCGGCCGGATGCCGGACGACCCGGATCGGGGCCCGTCCGCCGACCACCGTCGTCGGAGCGGCCCCGAGACCGTCCGTCCGGGCGGCGGCGAGGGAGTCGGACGCGGTGAGCGCGGCGGCCGCGTCCACCCGACCGAACCCGACGCCGAGGTCGTAGCCGCCGGGCGCGCGGTTCCGGGCGCTCTCCACCAGGGACCGCGCGACCAGCGCGGGGGCCAGCTTCGGATGCCGGGCCCGGATGAGCGCGGCGACGCCGGACACGAAGGCGGTCGCCGGGCTGGTGCCGTCCGCGAACCGGTACCGGCCCCCGGGATTCGCGCCGATGATCCGGACGCCGGGCGCGGACACGACGACGGCGGAGTTGCGGTTCGAGAAGTCCGCGTGGCGGCCTCCGGCGTCCACGGCGGCGACCGAGACGACGCCGGGGTAGGACGCGGGGTAGGTGTAGCGGGCGTGGCCGCCGCGCCGGTCCGCGCGGTCGGCGCCGCCGTTGCCCGCCGCCGCGACCACCACGACGCCGCGGCTGACCGCGTAGGCGACCGCGTCCCGCTCGGCGGGGACGGGATACGAACGGCCGAGGGACAGGTTGATGACGTCCGCGCCATGGTCCACGGCGTAGCGGATGCCGCGCGCGACCGTCC
This sequence comes from Spirillospora sp. NPDC049652, assembly GCF_040675125.1. Classification (NCBI taxonomy): domain Bacteria; kingdom Bacillati; phylum Actinomycetota; class Actinomycetes; order Streptosporangiales; family Thermomonosporaceae; genus Spirillospora; species Spirillospora sp. NPDC049652. The sequence goes on from NZ_JBFAOF010000946.1 coordinate 1,719, forward strand.
CCTCGAAGCGCTTGTCGCCGTTGAACGCGGCGTAGCCGGGTTCGTCGCGCTCCAGGACGACCCGCACCGACAGGACACGGGCCTCGGGCGCGACGCCCGTCACGCCCTCCGCGCCCTCGGGACCATGGCCGTGACCAGCGATGATGGACGCCATTCCGGTGCCGTGCAGCCGCCGGGGCTCCGTCCCGGACGGCGCGGCCCCGGCGGTGTAGTCCGGGCCGGTGACGACGCTCCCGGCGAGGTCGGCCTGCGTGGCGTCCACGCTCGAGTCGAGGACGGCGACGGTCACGCCGCGTCCGCGCGAGACGGCCCAGGCGCGCGGCACACCGAGCGAGTCCAGGACGGGAGCCATCGCGTCCCGAACCCCGTCGGCGCGAGCGGCCCCGGCGATCGGCACGCACGCCAGCACGCAGGTCAGCATGGCCGGCGCAACGGCCGATGCGGCTCTCACCCCGTCCTCCGCCTCAGCACACCCACACCGGCTCGCCGCACCGGACGGCGGCGGGCGCGGCGAGGGGCCGCAGCACGCCCTCGGCGAGCTGCGGACCGAGTTCGGCGAGGTCGTCCTGCTGCTGGTCGGCGCGCAGGGTCGGCCGTCCGTCGGCGTAGCCGACCGTGGCGGCGACCAGGTAGGGGCCGCGCTGGACGAGCGCCGCCGTCTGCCGGGACGCGTCGCCGAACCGCTCGACGACCGAGCCGGGGAAGCCGAGCGCGCGCAGGCCCGGAGCCACCGCGCCCCGGCCCGGGAACCAGGGGGCGGCGGCCCGCGCGGACGGCTCGTCCGGGAAGGCCACGACGCCGAGCGTGACCGCGATCCCCTGGAGCTGGTCGAGGTAGGTGGCGCGCAGCGCGGCGCGGCAGCCCCGGACGACCAGGGACGCGCCGAGCGGGGCGTCCACGGCGTCGCCGCAGGCCGTGTCCGGGGAGACCCCGACGCGGCGGGCGCGCTCGGGGCCGCCCTGGTCGAG
>NZ_JBFAOF010000947.1:0-2685 GCF_040675125.1 Spirillospora sp. NPDC049652
CCGCGAGCACGGTGGCGGCGACCGCGCCGGCCGCCACCCCGCCCGATGCGGCGGCCCGCATTCGCCCCATGAATCTAGACAAGGTCATAACCAGTGCATTCCTCTGGCGAGTCACCTCCGGGCCAAGTCGAAGTGATCACTTGGCACGCACTGCGCCGAACCGGATATCAGATTCGGGGAAAGTCTGGTATCGGCGCGGGAGAAGCCTCGCGCATCGCCGAAACACCTTCGTGGGGCGGTGGTCGGCGCCCGCGCGCCCTGGCTTCCCCGGCATGAACCGACAATTTCGGTGCGGCGGGCTAATTGCGGCGAAACGGTTAAGGTCGTCCGGGGAATGGCCGGCTGCGCGGCGCGGAGGCCGCGCACCCCGGCAGGTGGACGCGGCCGGGATTCGGGATGATGGCGGTCATGAGCAGCATCAGGCAGGTGAGCAGCCGGATCGTCTACGAGAACCCCTGGATCGTGGTCCGGGAGGACGAGATCGAGCGCCCCGACGGGTCGCGCGGGATCTACGGAGTCGTCGACCGGCCCGACTTCGCGCTGGTCATCCCCATGCAGGACGACGGGTTCGTGCTGGTCGAGGAGTACCGGTACCCGATCGGGCGGCGGGCGTGGAACTTCCCGCAGGGATCGCGTCCGAACCGCGCCGACGGGGACCCGGAGGAGCTGGCGCGGGAGGAGCTCGTCCAGGAGACCGGGCTGCGCGCGGGCACCATGCGGCACATCGGGTTCCTGCACGCGTCGCAGGGATCGGCGACGCAGGGGTTCAACGTGTTCGTGGCGACCGACCTGACGCAGGGCCCGCACCAGCGGGAGATCGAGGAGCAGGACATGCGGCAGGGCTTCTTCTCCCGCGCCCAGTTCCAGGACATGGTGCTGCGCGGCGAGATCACCGACGACTCCAGCGTCGCCGCCTACACGCTGCTCACCCTGCGCGGACTTTGATCGGACGCCGAGCGCAACCCCGCCCGGGGGGCGGCGGCCGGACGCCGGGTCGGAGCATCGCGGCCGCCGGGCCGCCGGTCAGTTCAGCCGGGCGAGGTAGCCGTTGTCCACCAGCCACACGACGTTCAGGCGGGTCGGGCCGCCGGGGATGAGGACGCTGTCCAGCACGTACTGGGTGCCGTGGCCAGGCTGGCCGAACGCGGGAGCGCTCGGCCCCGCCTGGACGTCGAAGGGCCGCAGGACGCGGTAGGCGTGCCAGTTGCAGCCGGTCGGGTCCTGCGTGTCGTCCAGGTTCTGCGGCGGGACGGACCGGCGCGCGTAGCGCTCGCCGAACGGGGCGAGGAACCCGTCGTACTCGCCGCCGAAGCGGTCGACGCGTTCGTTCACGCGCAGCCGCCGCACGTGCTTGACCGGCCTGCCGTCCCGGCCGATCAGGAAGCCGTCGGCGCGCGGGTAGCGCCAGCCGTTGGACGTCGAGTTCCAGTACTTCGACAGGAAGGCCGACGGTTCCATGCCCCCGAAGCGGTGGTAGCCGCGCAGCTCCCGTCCGATCACCCCCCGGTTCGGCAGGACGGCCGGCCCGAGGCGCGCGTCGTTCCCGAAGTCGGCCGCCGAGCACGCCGCGGTGGGCCCGAGAGGGTGCACCAGGGTATGCGCCGACGCCGACGCGACCGCACCTGGCAGCGACCCGGCCGTCCCGGGGACGGGTTCGGGGGATTCGGCGGACGCCGGCGACGCGGTGAGCGGCCCGAGGAGCAGGACGCTCGCGGCGAACGGCCAGGCGCGGCGATCTCGCAGGTGGGGCATGGTCCGCCTTCCGTGACGGGTGGGACAGATGACCACGCCCAGAATGGAAGCGAACACGCCCCGTGACAAGGACCCCGGGTGCCGGAGTCGGCCACCCGGGGTCCTGAAGCCGGCTCTCCGACCAGCCCCCAGCAGGTCAGAACGGCGCGGGGACCAGCAGCTCGACGTTGCGGTCCTCGACCTTGCCGCGCCGGTGCTGCGGGTCGTCCTGCCAGTCGTTGCCCGACAGCTCGCGCGACAGGGACGCCAGCGAGACCGGGTCGCCCAGGCTCCGGTACGACTCCGGGCCCGCCGAGTCCAGCACGGTCGCGAAGACCGAGAGGGTGCCGTCGCGGTTGTCGGCGATCTCGACGACGCGGCTCTGCTGCGGGTAGTCGATGTGGGCGGCCGTGTTGACCTCCCAGAATCCGCCGCCGCCTGTGCGCGCGTGCGGGGTCACCTGGTTGACGTGCGTGTGGCCGTTCACCCAGAGGATGACGTTCGGGAAGCGCAGCAGCAGCGCCTTCACCTCGTCGCCCAGCACCCGCCCGCCGCCGAGGGAGTTCTTCAGCGACGCGATCGTGTGGTGGCTGAACAGGACGAACAGCCGGTCCTTGACGTTGTGGACGACCTTCTTGCCGGCGGTGTCGTAGTACGTCCGGCTGCCCGCCTTGAGCTGCGCCTCCAGCCACGCGAACTGGGCCTTGTCGAGCGAGCCCTCGGAGTAGCCGTTCGGGTTGACGGTGTCGAGGACGAGCCCGCGGACGACCCCCTGGTCGAAGCCGTAGTAGGCGGTGCCCTTGAGCAGGTTCTCCACGGTGAAGCCGTGGCCGCGCAGCGCGGACGAGGTGTTGAAGTGCTCGCGGACGACCTCGGCGCGCGACAGGACGCGCCGCCTGGCGTCGGCGGTGACCTGCCGGAAGAGCCCGCCGTTGGACTGCGCGGCGAGCCGGG
>NZ_JBFAOF010000948.1:0-2679 GCF_040675125.1 Spirillospora sp. NPDC049652
CGGGCGGTGAACCCGGCCGTCGTGGACCATCCGGTCGCTGGTGGACCGGCTGGCCGACCGGCGCCGCCGGCTCGCCGAGCTGCGCGTCGCCGACCTCGCCGTCGAGGCGGTGTTCCAGCTCGGCTACAGCCGCCTCGGCCCCGGGCCGCGACGCGCGTTCCGGCTGCTCGCGCTGCCGGACGGGCCGTCCTTCTCGGTGCCCGCCGCCGCGGCCGTCCTCGCCGTCCCTGACGGCCGGGCCGCCGAGCTGTGCCGCGCGCTGGAGCGGGCCAGCCTGCTGCGCTCGCCCGCGCCCGGCCGGTACGGCTACCACGACCTCCTCCGCCTGTACGCGCGGCAGTGCGCCGAGGCGGACGAGCCCGCCGCCGAGCGGGACGCCGCGCTGCGCCGCCTGGTGGACCACTGCCTCACCACCGCCCGCGCCGCGCACCTGGCGATCCATCCCGGCGACGGACGGGCGGCGGCGCACGGCGTGTCCCAGGCGGGAGGCGTGTCCCGGGCGGGAGGCGCGTCCGGGACGGGAAGCGTGTCCGGGACGGGAAGCGTGTCCGGGACGGGAAGCGTGTCCGAGGCGGGTGGGGCGCTCGGCGTGTCCTTCCCGGACGAGGCCGCCGCCCGCGACCGCTTCTTCACCGAGGCCCCCGGACTCCTCGCCCTGATCGGGCAGGCCGCGCGCGCCGGGCTGACGGGCCCGGCCGCCGACCTGCTGCTGCTCACCGACACGCTGGTCAACTCGGGGTTCCACCCCCGCGCGTGCGAGCAGGCGGCGCACGCGGTGATCGACGCCGCGCGGGAGCACGGGGACCGGCGCGCCGAGGGCCGGGCCCACCTGCTGCTCGGCTGGCTCTACTACCTCGCCAACCGGATCGCCGAGGCGGAGGCCGTCTGCCGGGTCGCGCTGCGGCGGGCCCGCGAGACCGGCGACACCTGGACCGCCGCGGACGCGCTCAGCCGCCTCGGCAACTGCGCCTACCTGCGCGGACGGCCCGAGGAGGCGCTCGGGTTCGACCGCGAGGCGCTCGCCGCGTTCCGCGCCCACGGCGACCGGCACGGCGAGGGCGTCACGCTGGCCGCCATGGGCCGCTCGCTGCTCGACGTCGGACGCGCCGAGGAGGCCGCCGAAGCCGTGACCGCCGGGCTCGCGCTGCATCGCGGACTCGGGGGGACCTATGGCATCGGCTACGCGCTCTACCAGGCCGGAGTCGTGCTCCGGGGCGTCCGGGGGCACGCCGGGGTTCTCGGCCTGCACCTGGAGGCGCTGGAGCACTTCCGGGCGGGCGGCTACCGCGCGTGGGAGGGCCTGGCGCTGTTCCGCGTCGCGCTCGCCCGGCTGGACCTCGGGGACGCCGAGCGGGCCGAGGCGGACGCCCGGCGCGCGCTGGCCGTCCTCGGCGAGACCGGCGACCCGTGGGGGCAGGGGATGGCGCTCGACGCCCTCGCCCGTTCCCTGGCCGCGCGCGGCGATCCGGAATCCGCCCGGACGCACTGGACCGAGGCGCTGCGGATCTTCGAGGAGCAGGGCGTCCCGGAGGCGGAGGCCGTCCGCGCCAGCCTGGCGGGGTGACGGCCGGAAGGACACTTCCCGCGCCCGTAGGTGGCGGGTGCCGGCGGGTCGCCCGCACCGACAGATGGGGACGTACCCGTCGGCACCCGACACTGGGGGGTCGGGCCGGGCGCGCCCGTAGCCGACGGAGATCCTGACCCCGCCCCCGCCAAGAAACGAGGTCGACCGTCATTCGCACCCGGCCCGTCTGACCTCAGACTGCCCGAACCCGATCAACAACCGTTCAACGCCGCCGGCCCGCGCCCGGAGACCGGTCAGGACACCGACTTCAGGAAGGCCGCGGCGATCGGGGCCGCCGCCTCCGCGCCGGTCCCGCCGCCCTCGACGATCACCGCGAACGCCAGGTCGCCGCGGTAGCCGATGAACCAGGCGTGCGTGGGCGGGTTGTCGCCGCCGCCGAACTCGGCCGTCCCCGTCTTGCCCGCCGTCCCGGACGGGAAGTTCACGACGCGCGCGGTGCCCTCGGAGACGACCGCGGGCATCAGCGAGTGCAGCGCCGTCTTGACGGCCGGGTCCAGCCGGTGCGGAGGCTCCGGCTTGCGCCCGGCCGCGTCGGCGGCCTGCGGCGCGAGGTCGGCCGGGACGATCCGGGGCGTCCGCCACGTCCCGTCGGCCGCCGCCCCGGCGACGCTCGCCATGTTCAGCGGGCTGGTCAGCACCTCGCCCTGGCCGAACGACTCGGCGGCGAACGCGGTGTCGTCCTTGGCGCCCGGGAAGGCCGCCCGGACCGCGGGCAGCCCGCCCACGACCGGCGCGTTGAACCCGAACTGCTGCGCCACCTCCGTCAGCTTCCGCTGCCCGAGCTTCTCCACCGCGAGCTTCGCGAACGTCGTGTTGCAGGAGTGCGCGAAGGCCTCCCGCAGCGGGACCGTGCCGAAGTCCTCGTGCTGGTAGTTCTTGAACGTCCGGCCGCCGACGTTGATCGTCGCCGGGCAGGGCACCGGGGTGCTCGCGTCCATCCCGCCCGCGACGAGCGCGGCGGCCGTGACCACCTTGAACGTCGAGCCCGGCGGGTAGTGGCCGAGCAGCGCCCGGTTCAGCCCGCCCGGCTTGTTCGCGATCGCCAGGATCTCCCCGGTGGACGGCCGCAGCGCGACGACCGAGGCGGGCTTGTC
>NZ_JBFAOF010000949.1:0-2675 GCF_040675125.1 Spirillospora sp. NPDC049652
AGCGAGCGTAGGCGGGCGGCCGTCCTGCAGGCGGCGCGCGAGCTCGGCTACCGGCCGAACGCGGTCGCGCGGAGCCTGGTCGAGGGCCGCACCCGGCTGATCGGCGCGATCGTCGCCGACCTGCACAACCCGTTCTTCGCCGAGTTCCTGGACGGCCTGCAGGAGTCGCTGCACGGCGCGGGCCTGCGGATGCTGGTCGGCTCGGGCCGCTGGGACCCGCTGTTCGAGGCCGAGGCGATCGAGGCGTTCCTGGAGATGCGGGTGGACGGCCTGGTGTTGCTCAGCGTCGTCCCGGAGTCGCTGAAGGAGGCGGCGTCGTCGGTCCCGGTCGTGGTCGTCGGGGAGCGCGACGTCAAGGGCGTGGACATCGTGGTGGACGACGACGAGCTCGGCGCGTCCCTCGCCGTGGACCACCTGGTCGACCTCGGGCACCGGCGCATCGCGCACATCGAGGGCGCGCGCTCGACCACGGCGCGGTACCGGCGCGCGGGCTACGAGAAGGCGATGCGGCGGCACGGCCTGGCGGACGAGATCGTCGTCGAGGCGGGCGACTTCACCGAGGAGGGCGGCTACCGGGCGGCGCGCCTGCTGCTGGGCCGCCCGCACCGGCCGACCGCGATCTTCGCGCCGAACGACCTGGTCGCGACGGGCGCGCTGTCGGCGGCGGACGAGCTGGGGCTGCCCGTCCCGGAGAAGGTGTCGATCGTCGGCTACGACAACACCCATCTCGCGGCGATCCGGCACATCTCGCTGACCAGCGTGAACCAGCCGCGCCGCGACATGGGCCGGGCCGCCGCCGAACTGCTCACCGCCCGGATCGGCGATCCGGCGCGGGCGGCGCGGCAGAACCTCGTCGTGCCGCACCTGGTCGTCCGGTCGTCGACGGGGCCCGTTCCGGCGGGATGACACGCCGGTTCCGGTGCCGGGTGGGCCGTCCGCCCGGGTTGTCGCGGGGTGTTCGCGGCGTTCGCGCCGTACGTGACCTGCGGCGGAGCGCTGGTCGTTCAGCGGGCGGTAGCGGACGGGTCGATCATCATCCCGAAGTGGTGGCCCCCGGGTAAGAGCCTCGCCAAGCCTGTCGAATTCGGTCGCCCGCGCCGCGCCGCCCGGTGGTTAATGGTTCCACCGTTTCGGCGTGTTCGTGGTGCCGCCGAACCGGGCCGGTCGCGGGTGGCCGGCCCGGCCGGGACTTCGCCGGGCGGACGCCGGGGAGGGTCGGGTTCACTCAGGGGGGTCGAGTTCCGTGCGGGATCCGGAAATGGTGTCGTGCGCGCAGCGAGCCGCGAGCGAGCTGGAGCGCGCCTGGGCCGAGTGGCGCAACGAGCGGGGGCTCAACGAGCACGTCTCGGAGTCGGTCGCCAGCTACGTCGCCCACTCGATCGACCATCCGTGGGGGCGTCCGCGCGTGGTGCTCGGCCTCGACGCCGAGGAGGCCAGGGCGCTCGCCGCGCTCCTCACCACCCCTCGCGGCTTCTGAGCCCTGGACCCTTGGGGGTCCGGCGCGTTCCCCTTGGCAGGACCGCGTTTCTTCGTGCGCCCGGGCCGGGACGCTCGCACGGTTTCGAGCCGTCCGGATTCCTGATGCGGGGCTGATCGGCGTGCCGTGTGGGGCGTGTGGCGCCTGGGTATCGGTGATGTGTCCATGAGGACGAACGCGCCTTCCGGGGCCGGTGGGAAGACGTCTGCCGGGACACCGTTTTTCGTCGAGTTCGTTTGACGAACGCCGCGCGGTGTGCAGACTGGCAGGTGCCTTTGTCACGGAAGCATTACGAGAGGACGACTCGGTGCGCATTCATTCAGCGCGCGGTCCGGCGGCGGTGGGGCTGGCCCTGTGTCTCGGGGCGCTGACCGCCTGCGGGGGCGGGTCGTCGAAGGATCGGACCTCCGGATCGGAGCCCGCGACGCCGCCCGCGGCGTCCGGGGAGCCGGCGCCGCAGGAGTCGGGGCAGCCGCCGTCCGCGCTCGCCGGGTCGCTGCGCGGCAAGACCGTCGCGATCGACCCCGGCCACAACGGCGGGAACGACAGCGCGCCGTCCCAGATCGGCCGGCAGGTGGACGTCGGCAACGGACACAAGGAGTGCGACACCACCGGCACGCAGACCGCGTCCGGGTACACCGAGCACGCCTTCACCTGGGACGTGTCGAAGCGGCTGCGCAAGCTGCTCGAGGCGCGGGGCGCGAAGGTGGTGATGACCCGCAAGAACGACAAGGGCGTCGGGCCGTGCGTGACCGAGCGCGCGGCGACCGGGAACAAGGCGCACGCGGACGCGGCGATCTCCATCCACGGGGACGGCGCGGCCAGGTCCGGGCACGGCTTCCACATCATCGAGCCGCTGCCGGTCGCGGGCGGCGGCAACACCAAGATCGTCGAGCCGTCCGCGCGGCTGGGCGAGGCGGTCCGGGACGCCTACCACTCCGGGACGGGCGTGCCGTACTCCACCTACATCGGCAAGAAGGCGATCGACCGGCGGGACGACCTGGGCGGCCTGAACCTGTCCACGGTCCCGAAGATCTTCATCGAGTGCGGCAACATGCAGAACGCGGGCGACGCGGCGAAGATGACCGACCCGGCCTTCCGGCAGCGCGCCGCCGTCGCGCTCGGCCAGGGAATCAGCGCCTTCCTGAGCGGCCGCTGACCCGTCCCGTCGCGCGCCGGGCGGCGCGTTGACCGGCGG
>NZ_JBFAOF010000950.1:0-2671 GCF_040675125.1 Spirillospora sp. NPDC049652
CTCTCGCCGCGACGGCCCGCGCCACCTGACGGCCCGTGCCGTGGGCGGCGTGCGTCCTCGGACGGGCGGACGGGGGTCGCCGGGGGCGGAGGCGTCAGACCGACAGCGTCAGACCGGCGGCGTCAGACCGACAGGGACGGCTTCAGCTGCTGGAGGCGGGCGAGCAGGCCGTTGACGAAGCGCGGGGACTCGTCGGTGGACAGCTCGGTCGCGAGCGACACCGCCTCGCTGACCGCGACGCCGTCCGGGACGTCGTCCACCCAGAGCAGCTCGAACAGGCCCATGCGCAGGAGGTTGCGGTCGACGACCGGCATCCGGTCGAGGGTCCAGCCGGTCGCGTAGGTCGCGATGAGCTCGTCGATCCGCTCGGCGTGCTCCTGCACCCCCTCGACGATCCGCACGGCGTGCGGGTACTCGGCGAGCTCGCCCTGGTTCGGCCGGCCGCGCTGCTCGAGGACCTCGGTGGGCCGCTCCTCGCGCAGCTCGGCCGCGAACAGCACGTCCAGGGCGAGCTTGCGCGCCTTGGTCCTGGCGGCCATCAGGCCCGACCGAGGTACTCGCCGGAGCGGGTGTCGACCTTGATCTTCTCGCCCGTCGTGACGAACAGCGGGACCTGGACCTGGGCGCCGGTCTCCAGGGTGGCGGGCTTGGAGCCGCCGGTGGAGCGGTCGCCCTGCAGGCCCGGCTCGGTCTCGGCGATCTGCAGCACGACGGCGGCGGGCAGCTCGACGTAGAGCGGGTTGCCCTCGTTGAAGGCGATCATCGCCTTCTGGTCGGGCAGCATGTACTTGGCGGCGTCGCCCACGACGGCGGCGTCGATGGTCGGCTGGTCGTAGGTCTCGGTGTCCATGAAGACGAAGCCGTCGCCGTCGCGGTACAGGTACTGCATGTCCCGCTTGTCGACCGACGCGACCTCGACCTTGCTGCCCGCGTTGAAGGTCTTGTCGATGATCTTGCCCGTGAGCACGTTCTTGATCTTCGTGCGGACGAACGCGGGGCCCTTGCCGGGCTTGACGTGCTGGAACTCCTGAACGGTCCAGAGGCCGTTGTCCATCTTCAGCGTCATGCCGTTCTTCAGGTCGTTCGTCGTCGCCACAGGTGTTCTCCCGCTCGGCGGACCCCGCCTCGTCCGCCGGGTCGGCTAGAGGACGATGAGGTCCTTGGTCGTCTTGGTGAGGAGCTCCGGCCCGCCCGTCCGCGCCACGAGCGTGTCCTCGATGCGGACACCGCCCCGGCCGGCGAGGTAGACCCCCGGCTCGGCGGTGATCGGAACTCGATCCACCAGCTTACCGGTCGCGCGGGTGCTCATGAGCGGAGCCTCGTGGATCTCCAGGCCGACGCCGTGTCCGAGGCCGTGGGTGAAGTCGTCCCCGAACCCGGCCTCGGTGATCATGTCGCGGGCCGCGGCGTCCAGGGCGGCGTACTCGACGCCGGGGACCGCCGCGTCCACGGCGGCCTGCTGCGCGCGCCGGACCAGGTCGTACAGGTCGCGCTGCCAGTCGGCGGGCTCGCCGACCGCGACCGTGCGGGTCATGTCGGCGTGGTAGCCGCCGACCAGCGCGCCGAAGTCGAAGGTGACCAGGTCGCCGGACGCCAGTTCCCGCGCGGAGGGCGAGTGGTGCGGGATCGCGCCGTTCGGCCCGGAGGCGACGATGGTGTCGAACGCCAGGCCGTCCGCGCCGAAGTCGATCATGTGGCGGTCGAGCTCCACCGCCAGCGCGCGCTCGGTGGCGCCGGGGCGGATCGAGGGCAGCAGCGCCGCGAACGCCTCGTCGGTGATCGCGCAGGCCCGGCGCAGCAGGTCGATCTCGGCCTCGTCCTTGACGACGCGCAGCTCCTCGACCAGGTGGCCGAGCGGCTTGAACGCGACGCCGTGGTCGAGCGCGGCGAGTTCGGCGTGGCGCTCGACGGTGAGGTCGTGCGGCTCGAAGCCGAGGGTCGCGGCCCCGGCGTCGGCGGCGAGCCCGACGAGCACCCCGGCCGTGTTCCGGTCGATCACGATCTCCATGTCGGACGCGACCTTCTCGGCCGTCCCGGCGTACCGCCCGTCGGTGCTGAGCAGGTCCGGGCCGTCCACCCGGATGAGCACGGCGGCGTTCGAGCTGTGCAGGCCGGTCAGGTACCGGACGTTCACCGGCCGCGTGACCAGCAGCGCGTCCGCGCCGGCCGCATCGACGGCCGAGGCCAGCGCCGCCCGGCGCCCGCGTTGTCTCTCCCTCATGATCGGAGGGTAGTTCATCGCCGAATATGAAGAACTCTCGACTTCCCGGCGGGGGTTTCCTACGGTGTCCCGCGCCCCCGGTCCCGCCTCCCCCGGCCCTCTCGCAACCCCCTTCACCTCCGCCCTCATGGGCATGCGGCGCATCCCGTCCTTCGGGGCTCGCGGCCCGCGCCACGGCCGCGCCGGACGCGGCCCCTCCCCCTGGAGACGCAGATGTCCGCACTCAGCCGCCGCAAGCTGCTCGGCACCGGCGCACTCAACGCCGCCGGGGCCGCCGTCGCCACCGCCTCCCCCGCGCGGACGGCGGGGCTCGCGTCCTTCACAGCGCTGTTCGGCGAGAAGGCGAAGTCGCCGGTGCGCACGGCGTTCCAGTGGTGGGACGACGAGGCGTGGAGCGGCGGCGGGCCGGTGGGGACCGTGCCGCCGGGCGTCCTCACCGAGTCCGGCCCG
>NZ_JBFAOF010000951.1:0-2665 GCF_040675125.1 Spirillospora sp. NPDC049652
CCTCCAGCACGCGGGGCAGCTTGGCGCGCACCTCGGCGACGCCGGGCGGCGGCTCGGGCGAGGTCAGCGCGCCGGACTCCCAGCGCTCCGCGCCGTACTGGCCGAGGACGACCAGCCCGTCGATGCCCTCGAAGCCGCCGTACTCCACCGCGGCCTTCGCCGGGCGCCCGGTCACCACGACCAGGGAGCGGACCCGCGGGGCCAGCGCGGCGAGGGCGGCGGCGGCGCCGGGGTGGGCGCGCGCCGCCGCCGGATCGGCCACGATCGGCGCGAGGGTCCCGTCGAAGTCGAAGCCGAGGACCGCCCCGGCGGGGTCGGCGCGCAGGGCGGCGAGGGCGGCGTCGCCCTCCGGACTGAGGTGAGGGGAGGAGGAAGGGTGCACGTGACCAGTGTCGGCCACGTTAGGGACGGATGCCGAGGCGGCGCGCGGCACGTTGCCGCTGCCGCTGGGTGCGCATGCGCTGGAGGCGCTTGACCAGCATCGGGTCGTGCCGCAGCGCCTCGGGCCGGTCGATCAGGATGTTGAGGAGCTGGTAGTACCGCGTCGCCGACATGTCGAACGTCTCGCGGATCGCCTGCTCCTTGGCTCCGGCGTACTTCCACCACTGCCGCTCGAAGGCGAGGATCTGGCGGTCGCGCTCGGACAGGAGGTCGGCCGGGAAGGCGGCGTCGGCGTCTTCCGGGCCCTGGTTCTCCGGGCCCTCGTTCATCGGGGGCAGGGGTGAGCCATCGTTCATGCTGCCGTCCTGTTGGGGACCGTCGCCGGGAGGTCGTCCGCCGCCGGCATGGAGTCCCCTTTGGTGGTCACTGATCCCGGGTCGTCCGGGTTCGGCCGAGGCCACTCTACGCGTCCCGGCGGACATTCTCCGGCGGTTCGCGCGGAACGGCCACCCACCCCGCCGCCCCCTCGGCGGCGTCCCGGCCCGCTTCCGCAGGGCTTGCCGGGGTGGGCTCGGGGCGTTCTCGAAGTCCCCCCCGAGGCGCTCGGCGGCCCGGGGCGGGGCGCAGGAGGGACGCGTGCCCCAGGCGTTAAAATATGCATTGTGCATCCGTGCCGCCGTGCACGGACACCTCGCCGCCACGCGAACGGAGGGACGCGCATGACGACGGAGAACCCCTCGGTTCCCGATCCGGAAGCGGACGCCTCGCTCTCCGACATCGCGCTGGCGCTCTTCCACCTGCGCCGCGTCTGGGCCCGCCCGGACCTGATGAAGAAGATCCGGGCGCAGACGTCGGCCGGGCCGGGCGGGCGCCCGCTCCAGCTCTCCAACCTGATGGTCGTGCACGCCGTCGCGGCCCTCGCCGAGTGCGCGGACGGCCCGGAGGTCACGGTCGGCGCGGTCGCCGAGCGACTGGAGATCGACCCGTCCACCGCCAGCCGCCTGGTCGGGCACGCGATCGACGCCGGGTTCGTGTCCCGCCGTCCGTCCCCGGTGGACGCGCGCCGCGCCAACCTCGGGCTGACCGACGCGGGCCGGCGGCTGCGGCAGGTCGCCGAGCGGTTCCGCCGCGCCTACTTCGACGAGCTGATGAGCGGCTGGACCGACCGGGAGAAGACCGAGTTCGCCCGGCTGCTGACCCGCTTCGCCGAGGCCGCCGCCCACTCCCCCGCGATGATGGACCCCGAGGGCGTCGAACGCATCTTCCGCGAGGCCGGAGCCGACTGACCCCGGCCTCGCCTCCGTCAAGGCCGCCCGCCGGAGTGCGCTACTCGCGCTCGGCGCGGAGCGCGGACATCCGGCTGTGGAACTCCTCCTCGTCCACCTCGCCGCGGGCGAAGCGCTCGGCGAGCAGGTCCTCGGGACGCGGGCCCCGCGGCTGAGCGGCGGCGGCCGCGGCCGGCGGGCCCCAGGGGCCCCGGCCGCGCCGCCTGACCAGCCGGGACCCGACGAAACCCAGCATGGCCAGCCACAGCAGCCCGAAGGTGATCGGGAAGATCGCCCACCAGCCGGGCCCTCCGTGGTCGTGCCAGCCGGGCTGCGCGGCGGCGATCGTCAGCGAGTGCATCGGAATCCTCCTCTGTTCGGATGCTCCGATGCTCCGTGGAGGGTCCGGGCCCTGTCGTCGTACGAGCGGCGGCTTCGCGGCTACGCCCGGCGCGGTACCGCGGTCACCACCAGGGGGGACGGTACTCGTCGTCGTCCGCGACCAGGGGACGACGACGCCGCGGACGGCCGGGCACGTCGTCCGGCGAGGTCGGGAGCGGGCCGTTCCCGTTGGCGCCGGCGTCGGCGAGGCCGGGCGGCGGGACGTCCGGGACGGCTCCGGTCTGGAGGTCCTCCAAGGGCGGCATGGACGGCCGCGCGGGCGGGGCGGCGTCGGCGAGGACGTTCCGCCGGAACAGCTCCCACTCCTCGTCGCTGAGCCCGGGCTCGTCCTCTACGGGACGCGCGTCCTGCTCGCCCAGCGGCCCGGCGCCCTGGACCGAACCCGGCCCCCGCAACGGGTCGCCCAGCGGATCGAACGTCGACCGGACGTCCGGGGCCGTCCCCTCGGCGTCGAGATCAGCCGCCGGGCCACGCGCGGCACCCGGAGGCATGCGGTCCGCGGACGAGGGCTCGGCGGGCGCGTGTCCGGTGAAGGTCGGCGCGGCGAGCGGCTCGACGGGCTCGGGACGCGGCGGAGCGGGCTGGAACGACACCACCGGCGGTTCGGGCGGAGGCGC
>NZ_JBFAOF010000952.1:0-2663 GCF_040675125.1 Spirillospora sp. NPDC049652
CGGTCGAGGGGCTGACGGGCGACGCCGTGCGCGCGTACTTCGGCTCCGTCGTCCCGGCCGAGGCCACCGCGGTCATCGCCGGCGACATCGCGGGCACCGATGTGGACGCCACCCTGGCGGACGCGCTCTCCGGGTGGGCCTCGTCCGGCCCCGCGCTCCCCGCGGCCGACACCATCGCGGCCGTGGACGAGCCGCGCATCGTCATCGTCGACCGCCCCGGGTCCGTCCAGACCTACCTGAACATCAGCCACAGCGTCCCGGACCGCACGAACTCCGACTGGCCGCTGCTGTCGGTCGCGGCGCACGTCCTCGGCGGGGGCCTCACGTCCCGGATGAACACCGTGCTGCGCGAGGAGAAGGGCTACACCTACGGCGTGCGCACGGGCATCCTGCGGATGCCGTACTGCGGCGTGTTCGTGACGCAGGGGTCGGTGCACACCGAGGTGACCGGCGACGCCGTCGCCGACGCCCTGACCCAGCTGCGCTCCATCGGCGAGCGCGGCGTGGACGAGGCCGAGACGACCGCCGCGATCAGCGCGCTGGCCGACCGCGCGCCGGGCGAGTACGAGACGTCCCGCGCGGTCGCCGCCGAACTCGCCGACGCGTCCGCGAGCGGTCTCGGCGCGGACTACACGTCCCGCTACCTGGCCGCGGTGCGCGCCGCGACGCCGGAGTCGGTCGCGAACGCGTACACGACCCACGTCGACACCGACCGCCTGACGGTCGTCGCGGTCGGGGACGCGGCGCAGATCCGCGAGTCGCTGGAGAAGGTCGGCTACGCGAACGTGACGGTCACCGCGAAGTAGCCGGCCGGAGCGGATCTCCCCAGGAGTCGTCCGAAGGAGTTGTCCACAGCCCCGGCGGCCGTTCGGCCGCCGGGGTCCGCTGGGCGTAGTGTGCCGCTTGTCGGATGGCGAGAGGGGATCGTCCAGTGGGATACGCGGGACCGTCGGTGGACACCGTCCTGGCCGAGCCGCAGTGCGCGCCGGGCGGCGTCGTGGCGGGCAACGTCCACCTGCGCGGCGGGGCCGCCCCCACCGAGATCCGGCACGTCACGATCGCGCTCATGCCGCGGATGCGCGACCACCACGGCCGCGACATCGCCGGCCCCGAGGTCTACCGCGGCGCGCTCACCCGGGCCTTCACGCTCTCCCCCGGGGAGGACCGGGCGCTCCCGTTCTCCATCCCGCTGCCCTACGAGCTGCCGTTCACCACCGTCCTCGGGCACGAGCTGCCCGGCTTCACCCTCGGCCTGTGCACCGAGGTGGACGTCCGCGGCGGGCCCGACCCGGGCGACGTCGACCCCATCTCGGTCGAGCCGCTGCGCTCCCAGCAGTGGGTCCTGCAGGCGGCCGCCCGCATGGGCTTCACCATCAGCACGGTCGCGTTCGAGACGTCCCAGGTGGCGGGCCTGTCCCAGCAGCTCCCGTTCCACCAGGAGATCTACCTCAACCCGCCGCCGCACTACCGGCGGCTCGACGCGGTCGGGCTCACCTTCATCGCCAGTCCCGGCACGATGGGCTTCAAGCTCCGTGCCATGGGGCGGGTGAAGGGCGACGACGACTCCTTCGGCGCCTTCGTCGTCGAGCACCCCGAGTCCGCCGAGACCGACTGGACGGCCCGCCTCACCGACTGGCTCGAAGCCGCCGTCCTGCTCCCACCGAACCTCAGCCACGCCCCTGGCCCGCCGCCTCCTCCGGGAGCGCACGCGCCCGCCGGTCCTCCGGGACTGCCACCGGGCTTCGCCGCCGCAGCAGCAGCCCACGGCATGCCACCGGCCGCGGCTCCGGCACCCCACCCTGGCCCCGGCATGCCCGGTCCCGGCGGTTTCGGCCCGGCGGCACCTGGGCCGGGCGGCCCCGGTCCCGGCGGGCACGGGCCTGCCGGTCCCGGCTTCTCCGGGCCGCCGCACGGCCCGGGTTACGGCCCCGGCGCACCCGGGCACGCGCCCGCCTTCGGCCCGGGCGGCGGTGCCCCCGGCGTGCCGCCCAACCCGCTGGGTCCGGGCGGCGGGCCGTCCGCTCCTCATGGCCCTGGCATGCCTCCGTTCGGCGCGCCGCCTGGCCCTCCGGGCCACGCCGGGCCGGGTGGCGGTGTGCATGGCGCGCCGGGCATGCCCCCGGCCGGTCACGGCCTTCCCGGCATGCCCCCCGCCGGCCCGTCGTCCCCCCAACCCATGGGCCCCGGAGGGTTCGGGCCGGCGCAGGGGCCGAACGCCCCCATGCCCGCCCCCGGCCCTGGGCCCGGTCGTCAAGGGCCGCCTCACTTCGGGGCCGGCCCCGGAGGCCCGGGAGGCCCGGGAGCGATGCCCGGCGCGCCCATGCCTGGGCGGCCCGGCCCCGGCATGCCCGCCTACCCTCCGTCGCCGCCACCGGGCGCAGCCGTCCCGCCGGGTGCTCCCCCAGGAGCTCCGCTGCCGCCACCGCCTCCGGGCGCGGGGCCGTATCCCCCGGCGCACGTTCCTCCGATGCCGCCGGGGCCCGGAGCGCCGCCGCCCTATCCCCCGGCCATGTACGGCGCCCCCGTGTACGGCGGACCTCCGCCCCACTACGTCGCGTACGGGCCGCACCACCACCACGGTGCGGAGATCGCCGCGGCGGGCGCGGTCATCGCCGGTGGCATCGCCGCCGAAGTGGCCGTGCACGCTGCCGCCCATGCCGTGG
>NZ_JBFAOF010000953.1:0-2656 GCF_040675125.1 Spirillospora sp. NPDC049652
GTCCCGCCCCGGCTGGACGCGACCGCCGCACGGCGCACCCTCGGCCTCTGACCGCCACCGCCGTTCGGCCGCGCAATCTTGCCATTGACAAGTTAGGGCGGTGTCGCCCAATCTGGACAACGTCAAGATCGGATCTCGCCCCGGGGAAGGTTCTTCATGCAGGACTTCGTGGACATCATCGGCGCGGAGGTGATCCTCTCGGTCGCCGTGGCCCTGGTGCTGCGCACCCTCGGGGCGCTGGGCGTCCGCCGCTTCGCCGCCTGGCCGGTCTGCGCCGCCCACGCGATGGCGCTCATGCTCGTCCTCACCGGGGGCGCGCGCTTCATCCCCGACAGTGTCGAAGGCGTGCCCAGCGCGGAGGAACTCGCGCGCATGGTGCCGCCGCCAGTGCCCTTCCCGCTCGCCATGGTCTATCTGACCGGCGTGCTGGAACTGCTCATCGCGGTCGGCCTCGTCCTCGCCCCCACCCGGCGTGTCGCCGCCCTCGGCCTCGCCCTGATGCTGCCGCTCCTGCTCCCCGCCAACATCTACGCCGCGCTCAACGACATTCCGCTCAACGGCGCCGAAGCCACCCCGCTGTGGGCACGGATCCCGCAGCAGCTCGCCTACATCGCCATCGCGCTCTGGATCGCCAGGTCGGCCGAGCCCCGAGGACTGCGTCACTGGTCCCCGGAAACGCGTCGTCGTTGACGCGGACACCGCGGTCGTTCACAACCGGGGTGTGCTCGTCGCACGGGGCGGCGGGCGCCGGTTGGAGACGTCGGTGATGCAGTTGATCGGCGTCCGCGACGGCCGGATCGCGGAGTTCCGGCCGTTCTACCTGGACACCATGGCCGTGGTGCGCGCTCTTGGGTGAGCCTCGGGCCGTCCGGTCAGGGCGTTAGGCGGTGACCGGTGATGTCGGTCGCGGGGATGCGCACGAGGAAGGAAGCGGGGTCGTCCGCCCACGCGGCGGGGACGGACGCCCCCGGGACACCCTCCCGGTCCTCGATGACCTCGGCCGCGCCCTTGACGAGCACGCTCCAGCCCGTCTGGTGGGCCGGGTCGATGTCGTCCGCCTCGAAGGTGAGCAGGCGGCCGGTTCGGACGGCACGCACCCTGCTCCCGCCGACGGCGCGGACGACGATCGTCTCGCCGTCGAGGACGAACGCGACCGGCACCACGATCACGCGGCCATCGCAGGTGCACCAGGCGATGCGTCCCACCGTGACGGTGCCGAGCAGGTTCAGGCAGGCCGCACGATCGAGGGCGGTGTCGATCGCGGCGTCGGTCATGGTCACGTCGATCCTCGTTTCCGGTTCTGGTATCGGCTCGCGCGTGCGCGTCCGGCGGGCCGTCCGCGCTCTGATGCGCGGACCGTGCGCGGCTCAGTCGGCGCGCCGTGCGCCTCGGGGGTGCTGGCCCCGGCGGGACTCCCAGTCGCGCGCGATCCGCTGGAGGCGCGTCGTGATCCTGTCCGCGGTCAGGCCGATCGCCTCGTGCAGGGACGCCGCCCGGGCGTGCGCGTGCACCGGCCGTCCGTTGAGGTCGATGCGCACCGACACGGCCGGCACGGGGTGCTGCGTCAGCGTCGCGTGGACGTACAGGACCGGCTCGTGGGCGTGCGCCAGCGCCCGCGTGAACGCCTCGCGCGCCCAGTCGATCTGGCCCGGCGTGATCGCGCCGTTGAACGTGAAGGTGAGGGGCGGCGTCGTCGCGGCACCGGTCCCGGTGGTGCGGGAAACGGGGGCGGGAGAGTCGGTCGTGTGAGGCATGGCGTCTCCTACTCGGGGACCGGGCGGACGGACCGCCCGAGGCGCTGTCCGAACTCCCACGATGGCGGGTGCGGGAACTCTGCTCCCAGGGCCGATGGTCCCTGGCCACGGCCCGTTGGGCCCTCCGCGTCCGTCCTCGGAGCGACGCCGGCGGGCATGCGGCGACCGCCCCGCGCGGACGGCACGCGGGGCGGAGGCGCGGGACGGTCTCAGCGGTAGTCGATGCGGTCGACGGAGAACCGGAAGAACTCGCCGTCCTGCCAGTCCGGGGTGCCGAGGCCCCAGCCCGCCTGGGCCAGGGACGGCACGGTGAAGCCGCCGAAGGTCCGTTCGCGCTGGACCCGGACGCCGAACAGGTGCTCGCCGAAGCCGTCCCCGCCCGGGTCGCCCCACCGCGGGATGCTCACCGACACCAGCCTCCCGGACGGATGCACGGTGAGGGTCACCGGATGCACGTCCGAACCGACCGCGACGTGCGCGATCGCCCGCATGTCGTCCACTTCTTCCCACCGGACGGCCGGGGACAGCGCCGCTGCGGGGGCCATCACGAACTCGGCCGCCAACCGGCCCGCCGCGCTGCGCGACACGTCCGGCCCGGACGTCGAGACCAGCGGAACCCTCCCGAGAATCCGCCAGGCCGTCCGTCCCTCGCCCCGGTGGTACTCGTCGAAGCCGGTGATGGGCAGCCCGGCCAGGCGCGCGGTGGCGGCCCAGACGAAACCGCGGGACGGCTTGAGGACCTGCTCGGCGTCGAACGGCCACCAGTGCTCGCCGAACCGGATGCGGCCGTGCGTCTCGATGAGCGCCGTGGTCAGCAGCGGCGTGCCCGGCGCGATGGCGTGCAGGAGCCAGCGCCGGGCGGCCGCCGGAAGCCGGGCGGCCCGGGCGGGGTCGAAGATCTC
>NZ_JBFAOF010000954.1:0-2655 GCF_040675125.1 Spirillospora sp. NPDC049652
GTCGCCCGCGCGCAGCACGATCCCGGCGTCGGTCGCCAGCCGCGCGGCGGCGCGCAGCGCCCGCATGGGGTCGCCCAGGATCGCCGCGGACGAGCCGGTCTGCACGGGCCGTCCGTCGATCTCCAGGACCATGCCGACGTTGGCGACGTCCCGCGGGCTGTGCCAGGCGCCGACGCCGAACCCGGACGCCGAGGCGTTGTCGGCGATCACGTCGGCGAGGGTGAACTTGAAGCCGTCGTAGCGGGAGTCGAGGATCTCGTAGCCGACCGCGATCCCGGCGACGGCGGTGTCCACGTCGGCGGCGCGGGTCACGTCCCGGCCGATCAGGAAGACGATCTCCGGTTCGACGCGCGGGTGGATGAGCCCGGACACCTCGGCGGTCGACTCGACCATCATCCGGTCGGTCAGCTGGCCCCAGATGACGTCGTCCACGCCCATCTGGACCATCTTCGCGCGGCTGGTGAAGCCCATCTTCACGCCCGCGAACCGCTCGCCCCGGCGCCGGCGCAGCTCGATGCCCGCCCGCTGCACGTCGTAGGCGGCGGCCACGTCCAGCCTGGGCTCGGACGCGCTGAGCATCCCGATCGCGCGGCCGTCGCGGCGCGCCTCGTCCAGGCGGGCGGCCAGCCCTCTCACGTCGGTCACGACGCGTCCTCCTTCGCGGACTCCTTCTGGAAGGCGACGCGGACGTCGCCGAGGCCGTCGATGCGGGCCTCCAGCACGTCGCCGGGCGCGACCGCCGCCATCGGGCCGAGGGCGCCGGTGAGGACGGTGTCGCCGGCGCGCAGCGGGCGGCCCACCCGGACGAGGGTGTCGGCGAGCCACAGCGCCGCGTTCAGCGGGTGGCCGAGGCAGGCCGTGCCGGTGCCGGTCGAGAGCTGCTCGCCGCGCCGCTCCAGCACCATGCCGCACATCCGCAGGTCCACGTCGGTGAGCCGGACGGGCCGGCTGCCGAGGGCGTACATGCCGCAGGAGGCGTTGTCGGCGACGGTGTCGGCGAGCGTGATGTCCCAGTCGCGGATCCGGCTGCCGACGACCTCGATCGCGGGCAGCGCGAACGCGGTCGCGCGGATGATGTCGGCGACGGTGTGCCGCTCGTGCGTCAGGTCGTGCTCCAGGACGAGCGCGACCTCGGCCTCGGCCTTGGCCTGCATGACCGCGCCCGCCGGGATCTCCGCGCCGTCCGGGACGGCCATGTCGGCGAACAGCATCCCGAAGTCGGGGGTGTCCACGCCGAGCTGGCGCTGCACGGCGGCCGAGGTCAGGCCGATCTTGCGGCCGACCAGGCGGCGGCCCTCGACGACCCACGCGGTGGTCAGCCGCTCCTGCACGGCGTAGGCGTCGTCCGGGGTGGCGAGCAGGTCACGGACGGGCGCGCAGGGCGTCCCGCTCGCGTACGCCGCCAGGATGCGGTCGGCCGCCTGCTCGACGGCGGTTGTCGCGGTCTCGGTCACGGTCTCGCTCTCAGATCTGGATGCAGACGTTCACGGGCTCGGAGAAGAAGTCCAGGGAGTACTCGCCGCCCTCGCGGCCGATCCCGGACGCCTTCACCCCGCCGAACGGGGTGCGCAGGTCGCGCAGGTTCCAGCAGTTCACCCACACGATGCCCGCCTCGATCCGGGGCGCGACGCGGTGGGCCCGGGAGAGGTCGCGGGTCCAGACGGTCGCGGCGAGGCCGTACTCGCTGTCGTTGGCGAGCCGGACGGCCTCCTCCTCGGTGTCGAACGGCGCGACGTGGCAGACCGGTCCGAAGATCTCCTCGCGGACGGTCCGGGCCTGCTCGGACAGCCCGGTCAGCACGGTCGGCTCGACGTGGAAGCCGTTGTCGCGGTCGTCCCCGAAGGCCGGGACGCCGCCGCCGGCGACGACCGTCGCGCCCTCCTCGACCGCGAGCCGGTAGTACGACAGCACCTTGTCGCGGTGCGCGGCGGAGATCATCGGGCCGTAGCCGTCGAGCTTGCGGACGCGCTCGCCGAGCCGCTCGACGAACTCGTCGAAGACCGGCCGCTCGACGTAGACCCGCTCGGTGCACAGGCAGATCTGCCCAGAGTGGGTGAAGGACGACCGGACGGTGCCGTCCACGGCGGCGTCGAGGTCGGCGTCGGCGAACACCAGCGCCGGGTTCTTGCCGCCGAGCTCGAACGAGACCGGGGTGACGTGGTCGGCGGCGTTCCGCATGATCGCCGCGCCGGTGGCGGACTCGCCGGTGAAGGCGATCGCGTCCACCCCGGGGTGGCCGGTGAGGAAGGCCCCGGCGGCGTCCGCGCCGTGCCCGTGGACGAGGTTGAACGCCCCGGCGGGCAGCCCGGCCTCGTGGATCACCTCGGCGAGCAGCGTCGCGGTCGAGGGGGTCTCCTCCGAGGGCTTGGCGACCACCGCGTTGCCCGCCGCCAGGGCCGGGGCGACCTTCCAGGTCAGCAGCAGCAGCGGCAGGTTCCAGGGGGAGATGATCGCGACGACGCCGAGCGGGCGCCGGACGGTGTAGTTGAGGGCCTGGCCGGCGCCACCGCTCCAGCCGGGGACGCGGGTGCTGTAGGCCCGTTCCGGGCGGCCGTACAGCAGGTCGGCGTAGGCGCGGAAGTTGCCGGCGGCGCGCGGGATGTCCACGGTCGCGGCCAGCTCGCGGGGCTTGCCGGTGTCGCGGACCTCGGCGTC
>NZ_JBFAOF010000955.1:0-2649 GCF_040675125.1 Spirillospora sp. NPDC049652
TGCCCGGGTCGCTGCTGGTGGGGCTGGTCGCGGCGGGCGCGTTCGCCGCGTTCATCTCCACCACCTGCGGGATCGTCGTGGCGATGGCGGGGACCGTCTCGCAGTGCTTCCTGCGCGGCGGGACGGCGGGCTTCCGCGTGGGCGCGGTGTTCTCCCTGGTCGTCCCGCTGTGCGTGGCCGGGACGGTCGGGACGCAGAACGCGGCGGGCCTGGTCACGCTCGCTCTGACGGTGTCGGCCTGCTCGCTGTGCCCGCTGCTGGTGCTCGGCCTGTGGTGGCGCCGCCTCACGCCGCTCGGCGCGGGCGTCGGGCTGGTCTTCGGTGGCGGCCTCGCCGTGGCGGCCTGCGGGGCGGGCCTGTTCCTCGGGCCCCGGCACGGCTGGCCGGAGGCGATTCTCGCCCAGCCCGCGCTGATTCTGGCCCCGGCCGCGCTCGCGGTGATGGTCGGGGTCTCGCTGGCGTCCCGGCGCTCGGTCCCGCCCCGCGCCGACCGCGCCCTCGCGCGGATGCACCTCCCCGAGGAGGTGGTCATGCGCTGAGGCCGCGTACCGGGGAGGCGCCGGGGCCGTACCCCAGGGAGGGCGCCGTCCGCAGGAAGGCGCCGGCAGAGGCTACGCCCCGACCGCTGGTCGCGCGGAACCGACCGCTCGTCGTGCGACTACGCTACGTATAACTCCAGCTACGCACCGTTTACCGAATCCCGGGATTCACTACACCCCCCTGGTGACATCCCACCTCTAGTGTTCTCTGTGTCACCGGGAAGCGACATCGCTCCCCGAGAGGACGAAAAGGCAACCTTGGAGATCCGGCGGACGCAAGCCGAACGCCGGATCATGCCAGAGGATCCCGTACCGGGGGGGTGGGATCCACTGGCTTACCGCTCGGGCGCCGCTGGACAGTCGGGGGGTTGTTCAGCGGCGCCCGGGCTCATTTCTCCCGTCACCCGCCTCGCCCCTTGCCCCATACGACCGTGCCCGGGCCCTGGACTCCAGGGACCCGGGCACCGTCGCGTGGACCGGCCGTTCGCGCCGGTCAGCCGTCGCGCAGCCGCTTGAGGGTGGCGACGTCCTCGGCGTGGGGCGCGGCGTCGCGGCCCGGGGTCTCGATCACCAGCGGGACGCCGGCCATCGCCGGGTGCCGGAAGAGCTCGGCGAAGGCGGCCTCGCCGATGTGGCCCTTGCCGATGTTCTCGTGGCGGTCCTTGTTGGCGCCGCAGACGTCCTTGGAGTCGTTGGCGTGGACGAGCCGCAGGCGGTTCTCGCCGACGGTCGCGACCAGGGCGTCCAGGGTCTCCTTGACGCCGCCGGGCGCCGCCAGGTCGTGGCCCGCCGCGAAGGCGTGGCAGGTGTCGAAGCAGACGCCGAGCTTCGGGTGGCGCTCCAGCGCGTCGAAGTAGGGGCCGAGGTCCTGGACCTTGGCGCAGAGCATCGCGCCCTGGCCCGCCATCGGCTCCAGCAGCAGGTGCGGGCCGTCCTCGGGGATCTCCTCCAGCAGCGGCAGCACGTGCTCGTGGATCTGCGCCATCGCCGCGTCGTAGGTCTGGCTGACGGCCGACCCGGTGTGCACCACGACGCCGCGCGCGCCGATGGCGCGCCCGCGGCGCAGCGAGTGCCGGACGGTCGCGAGCGACTTCTCCAGGGTCTCGGCGCTCGGCGAGCCGAAGTTCACCAGATATGGGGAGTGCACGTAGACGGGGATGTCGTCCCGCTCGCGCAGCAGGGCGTCCTCCTTGGGGTTGCCCTCGGGCAGCGCCCAGCCGCGCGGGTTGGAGGTGAACACCTGGATCACCTCGGCGCCCATCTTCGCCGCGTACTTCAGCCCCCCGGTGGCGAGGCCCCCGGCCACCGGTACGTGCCCCCCGACGGGGCTCTTCTCAACGGTCATAGGCCGTCCAGCCTAGCCGGGGTTCTACGGGCCCCTGACGAGGTTGACGGTCGAGTCGCGCGCCGCCTGGCCGCCGCCCGTGGGCCACTGCGCGCGGACGACGTCGCCGCCGAACCCCTGCACCTTGACCTTGAACCCGGCGTCCTCCAAGGCGCTGGTGGCGTCGTCGACCGACATGCCCGTCACGTTCGGGACCGGGAGCTGCTCGTCCTGCCCGCCCTGGTCGTTGTCGTTGTCGCAGCCGAAGTGCCAGCCGCCGAGGTCGACCAGGCAGTCCCGCTGGTTGACGACGAGGGTGACCTTGTCGCCGCGCGACAGGCCGGTGCCCGCGTCCGGCTGCTGCTCCAGGACGGTGTCGGCGGGCCTGTCCTTGTCCTTGCGCTTCTTGGTGTCGACCTTCAGGCCCATCGAGCGCAGCGTGTTGACCGCCTCGTCGGTGTTGCGCCCGACCACCTTCGGCATGGTCATGCCGGTGCTGACGACGATGTCGACCGGGCCCGCGTCGGGGGAGACCTTGCGGCCCGCCGGCGGGTCGGTGCGCATGACCTTGTCCTTGGCGACGGTCTGCGAGCTCTGGCGGCGGACGTCGCCGACGGTGAAGCCCGCGTCCTTCAGCTTGCCCCTGGCGTCGTCGAGGGAGCCGCCGGAGACGTCCGGGACGTCGCGGGGCGTCTTGCCGAGGGACGGCGTGATCGTGACGGTCTGGCCCTTGGACACGCGGGCGCCGCCCGGCGGGTCGGACTCGTGGGGGCCAACGGGGCCGGG
>NZ_JBFAOF010000956.1:0-2650 GCF_040675125.1 Spirillospora sp. NPDC049652
CCGACAACCTCGCCGCGCTGCGCCTCACCCCCGGCGGCGCGCGCGTGGACGCCCGCCCGCGCCCGGTCTTCGCCGGCCGGCCCCGGCACGCGACCACGCTGCTGCTCGACTCCGCGCGCGACGAGAAGGCCCGCGTCGAGATCGACGGCGCCGTCCACGACCTCGAACCCCGCGGTGCGCGCCTCGTCCCGGTCACGGCCGGCAGCGTCGTCGTCGTGGACGGCGCGGCCGTCCCGCTGGACGGCCTCACCCGCGAGACCGCCGTGGCGCGGCTGCGCGTCCGCGCGGGCATGCCGTGCCGCTGGACGGTGGTCGGCGACGACGGTCACGGCTGGTACCCCCCGGACGCCCCCGACCGGCACGACGC
Source organism: Spirillospora sp. NPDC049652 (assembly GCF_040675125.1). Taxonomy (NCBI): domain Bacteria; kingdom Bacillati; phylum Actinomycetota; class Actinomycetes; order Streptosporangiales; family Thermomonosporaceae; genus Spirillospora; species Spirillospora sp. NPDC049652. The sequence goes on from NZ_JBFAOF010000956.1 coordinate 368, forward strand.
GCACGCCCAGCCCTACTTCCACGGCGACGACCTCGTCCTGGACGTCCCCGCCGAACCGCTCACCGTCCGGGTCACGCGGGGCGCCGAGTACGAGACCGCCGAGACGCGCGTTCGCCCGAAGTCCGGCGAGGAACTCACCGTCGAGCTGACCCCGCGCCGCCGCTACGACGCCCCCGCGCGCGGCTGGTACGGCGGCGACATGCACGTCCACATGAACTGGGCGGGCAACAGCGTCGGCACCCCCGAGCAGGCCGCCGCGATCCAGCAGGGCGAGGACCTGCACGTCCTCAACCTCGTCGCCGGCAACGTCTCCACCGTCCGCGTCTACGACCGCGAGGCCCTGGAGCACTGGGCCGGACGCGACGCGCCCTGGTCCACCCCGGGCCACCTCGCCCGCTTCGGCGTCGAGTACCGCAACGACCTGCTCGGCCACCTCTACGCGTTCGGCATGCAGAGCCCCCCGGACCTGTTCCACACCGGCTTCCTCGGCACCGACGACTGGCCGCCGAACGCCGAGGGCATCCGGAGGCTCGTCGCGCTCGGCGCGACCGTCGGCTACAGCCACCCCTTCCACGTCCCGGTCGGCGAGGACGGCGCGCCGAGCGAGGCCCTCTCCGACGGACGCAACTGCTCGGCCCGCGAGATCGTCGCCGACGCCGCGCTCGGCCTCGTGCACAGCCTGGACGTCCTGAACCACTCCGACGTCCACGCGACCGCCCGCGTCTACCGGCGGCTGGTCGGCGCGGGGAACCGGCTCGCCGTCACCGCCGGGAGCGACACGCAGATCTCGTTCACCCGGCGCGGCAACCAGTCCAGCCCGCCCGGCTGGGAACGCGTCTACGCCCGCGTGGACGGCGAGCTGACCGCCGCGTCGTTCGCGGACGCGATCCGGCACGGACGCACCTTCGCGACCACCGGACCCTGGCTCGAACTCGACGTGGACGGCCACGGCCCCGGCGACACCCTCGACCTGCCCGCGCCCGGCGCGACGGTAACCGTGACCGTCCGAACGGTCGGGGAGGAGGTCGAGACGGTCTGGCTGCTCACCGCGGACGGCGTCCTGGCCGAGGGCCCGCCGGACGAGCTGACCGTCCGGCTGCCCGTCACCGGACCCACCTACGTGATCGCCGTCGCCACGGGGCCCGCGCACGTCCGGTCGATGCACCACGACGGCGTGTACGCCCAGACCAGCCCGGTCTACCTGGACGTCGCCGGACGGCACGTCGCCCGCGAGGACGACGTCCGCTGGTGCCTGGACTACCTCGACGGCTTCGAGCGGATGATCCGCGACCGCGCCCGGCTCAGCGACGAGAGCCGGCTCGCCGACCACCTCGACCTCATCGAGGCCGCCCGCGCCGTCTACCGCTCGCGCCTCGCCTGACCGGTCGCACCGAACTCATGGACGTCCCGCGAGGGCGGCCATGGAAAGGGCGCGGGACGGAGGCACCCCGCAGTTCCTCCGTCCCGCGCGTCCGTGGGGCCCGTCCCTCAGGTGAGGTCGGGGCCGTAGACCTCCCAGAGCTCGCCGGCGAAGAACCGGCCGAACTCCATCAGCGCCGTCGTGCCGTGCGGCCCGCCGGTGCGGAAGGTGGTCAGCTGCCGCGCGAAGTCGGTCAGCTGGATGTGCAGCACGCCCGCGCCGACGACCTCGGCGTCCGCCTCGTCCTCCGCCGCCACGTGCCCGGCCAGCAGGCGCGTGTAGAGCGTGGAGGTGTCGGGCCAGATCCGGGTCGGCGGGCCGTGCAGGACGTTCTTCTCCCCGGCCAGGGTGAGCTCGCGACCCTGCGCGTCGGTGAACGGCAGCCGGTACCGCATCACCCGGCGCTGCGCCTCGCCGGTCGGCGCGAACAGGTTGAACCGGCCCTGCCGGACCGTCCGGCGGCCGCCGCACCCGGCGGCCTCGATCCAGCCGTCCGCCGTGGCCTCGTGCTCGGGCTCGGCGAGGAACCGGTGCACGTCGTCGGTGCTGATGGTCAGCCGGAACGCGAACGGCTCGCGGGCCTCGTCCAGCTCGCCCGCCCGGGGGTCCGCCGTGCCGAAGGTGAGGTGGCCCTTCATCTGCTCGGTGAAGGACAGTGACGTACGCCCCGCCCCGTGGCGGGACCGGTCCCCGGATCCCGCCCGCGGCCCCGTCTCCCGGGCGTACGCACTGCTTCCCTCCCCGTGCCGCGGGCCGGCTGCGGAGCCCGGCCCGGCCCCCGCGTCCGACGAGCCGCCGCCCACGCTCGCGGACACCTTCGCGGCGGTCACCACGGCGGCGGTGGCGACGGCCGCGGTCGCGAC
>NZ_JBFAOF010000957.1:0-2649 GCF_040675125.1 Spirillospora sp. NPDC049652
CCCGCAGCCCGGGGGGCCAGGCGCGCCAGTCGGGGCCCTGCTCCTCGCACAGGGCGCACCAGGTGGCGAACGCCGTCAGCGGCGCTCCCTCGCGCCGCCGGAACTCGGCATATGCCTCATCGCCCCGGAACGCGGCGTACAAGATCTCCAGGGCGCGCATCTTGGCCGTGTGGACGGCGTCGCGGTCCAGGACGTCCAAGGTCTCGTTCAGGGCCCGGAGGGGCGCGCTGAGGCCGTCCACGCGCTCGCGCTCGTCCGGCGGGAGGGTTGCGTACTCGGGGACGTCCTCGACGCGCAGGTAGAGCGGGCTCGCGAAGCGGCGGCTCATCGGCGAGTACGGGGACGGCCCGACGGGCGGGACGGGCTCGGTCGCGTGCAGCGGGTTGACCAGCAGGAAGTCCGCGCCCTGCCGCGCGCCCCATCCGGCGAGGCCGGCGAGGTCGCGCAGGTCGCCCATGCCCCACGACGCCCGCGACCGGACGGAGTAGAGCTGCGCGGTCACGCCCCACGCGCGCGGACCGGTGCCCAGCCGCTCGGGCGCGACGAGCAGGGCCGCCTCCTCGCCGTCGGCCGTCAGCCGGTGCCAGCCGAGCGGCAGGTCCCCGTCCACGGGAAGGTCGAGAACGCGGCCGTCCGCGAGTTCGACGGTGCCCTCCTTGGCCGGCGAGCGGCCGGGTCGCGTCACCACGACCGGCGGCAGCCGGGGCGGGTCCGCGGCGCGCGCCAGCCCGTCCCGGACGGCCGCCGGCGTGGAGACGTCCTCCCCGAGCGAGGTCAGGACGGCCCGCAGTGTCTCGACGGACACGTCCGCATGCCGTCCGCGCCAGTCGACGTAGGCCGTCGAGACACCATGCACGCGGGCCAGCGCCCGCAGATCCCGGTCATTCACGCCACCACCATGCCCGCCTCAAGGGAGACCAAAGCAGGCCCGCCCGGACGAGCCCGAAACCCCCGGCGCGCTCCGGGGTCAGGCGTGCCAGATCTCGGGCCTGCGGTGGGCCCAGGGCCGCGCCTCCTCCAGCTGGGCGGACAGGGAGATGAGCGTGCCCTCGCCGCCGACGCGGCCGGCGAGCATGACGCCGATGGGCAGGCCCTCGTCCGTCCAGTGCAGCGGGACGTTCACGGCGGGCTGCCCCGAGATGTTGTAGACCGAGGTGAACGGGGTGAAGAGCTTCTGCCGCTCGAAGTTCTCCTCCGGGCTCTGCCCGTGGAAGTGCCCGATCGGCGCGGGCGGCTGGGCCAGCGTCGGGTGCAGGACGGCGTCGTACCCCTCCAGGACGGGCAGGACGGTGCGCATGGCGGCCTGCAGCGACGCGTGGGCCATCATCAGCTGCGGGGCGGTCGTGGCCTCGCCGCGGGCGCGCAGCCAGCGCGTGAGCGGCTGGAGCAGCTCCTCCCGGTCGGGCGCGACGGGCGTGAGGGTCGCCATCGCGGCCCACAGCGTCTCGAAGTGCGGGACGAGGTCGGCGTTCCACAGCAGCGGGATGTCCACCACCTCGTGGCCCAGCTCCTCCAGCAGCTCGGACGCGGCGTCGTAGGCGGCGCGGACGTCCGGGTGGATCTCCACGCCGGGGACGCCGGCCTCGATGCTGCGGGCGATGCGCAGCCGTCCGGGCGGACGCTCGGTGAACGACAGGAAGGAGCCGCCCGGATCGGGAACGTGGAACATGTCGCCGGGGCGCGGGCCCGCCATCACGTCCAGCAGGAGCGCCGCGTCCCGGACCGTCCGCGCGATCGGGCCGTTGGTGGACAGGCCGAACAGGTCCGGGACGATCGGGCCGTGCGAGATCCGGCCGCGGCTCGGCTTGATCCCGAACAGGCCACAAGCGGACGCGGGGATGCGGATCGAGCCGCCGCCGTCACTGCCCTGCGCGACCGGGGCAAGTCCCGAGGCGACCGCCGCGGCCGCGCCTCCGGACGATCCGCCCGCCGAGCGGGAGGTGTCCCAGGGCGTCCGGGAGGGGGGTGCGACGTCGTTTTCCGTATAACAGGGCAGACCGAATTCGGGGGTGTTCGTCTTGCCCAGATGGACAGTTCCCGCTTCCCTCAGCCGGACCACGACCGTGTCGTCGGCGAAGCCGGTGAGGTCGGCGTGCGCGGCCGAGCCGAGCGTCATCCGGACGCCGGACACCATGTTCAGGTCCTTCACCGGGACCGGGACGCCGAGCAGCGGAGGAAGCCCGGTGGGGTCGTCCGCCGAGGCCAGGAGCTTCTCCGCGGCCCGCGCCTGCTCCAGGGCGAGCTCGGGGGTGAGCGTCACGTACGCGCCGACCCGCTCGTTCAGCCGCTCCGCGCGGTCGAGGTAGTGGCGGGTCACTTCGAGGGGGGAGATGTCACGGGAACGGACGGCCGCGGCGATCTGTTCGGCCGTGAGGTCGTGGGTATGAGTCACAGAGTCGAACGCTAGCCGCACGCCCGGGAGGACAATGAACCTACCCGCTCGCCCAGTCCACGAACCGCCCGGATACGGCGACAAAAGTATTAACCCGGCACGACTGGTCGGGGACCCGCGAACTGATTACTGTGCGCTCGGAGGATCATGAGTCCGGCGCGAAAGGAACACGGAGCGTCACCTATGGCGATCACGGAACGGAGCAACGCGCAGCAGGCCCGCGGCCAGCCCGACCAGGCCGGCCAGGCCGCACAGCG
>NZ_JBFAOF010000958.1:0-2646 GCF_040675125.1 Spirillospora sp. NPDC049652
CAGCAGCAGCGCGTCGCGGTCGCCCGCGCGCTGGTCACCGCGCCGACGCTGCTGCTGGCCGACGAGCCGACCGGCGCGCTGGACAGCGCGTCCACCGCGGACGTGCTCGCGGTCTTCGACCGGCTCAGCCGGTCCGGCCGGACGCTGGTCGTGATCACCCACGAGGAGGAGGTCGCCGCGCACGCCAAGCGGGTCGTCCGGCTGGTGGACGGGCGGGTCGCCGACGACCTGCGGCGGGTCCCGGCGGACGCGCCGCCGCCCCGTGCCGGAGGGTCCGGGGAGGACGCGCGATGATCCTCGAAGTCCTGCGCTTCGCGCTGCGCGGGCTCGGCGCGAACAAGCTGCGCACCGGGCTCACCACCCTCGGCATCCTGATCGGCGTCGCCTCCGTCATCACGCTGGTCGCGGTCGGGAACGGCTCGTCCAAGGCGATCCGCGACAGCATCCAGCGGCTCGGCGCCAACACCCTGACCGTCACCAAGTCCACCACCGGACGCGCCGGACGCCTCGGCGGCGCGGGGAGCGGCGGCTTCCGGGGCGGCGGCGGCTTCGGCGGCGGCGCGCCCGGCCCCGGCCCCGGCTTCGGCTCCGGCGGCGGGCAGAGCACCGGTCCCCGGACCCAGGCCCGCGACCTGACGGTGGACGACGCCAAGGCCCTGGTCGACAAGGTGAACGCGCCGTCGGTGAAGAGCGCCTCCCCGGTCGTCAACGCGCAGCAGTCCACCGTCACGTTCGGCGGGACGAGCACGACCGTCGGCCAGTTCGTCGGGACGACCCCGACCTACCTGGAGGCCGCGGACCGGCGGATCCAGAGCGGCTCGGCGTTCACCGACGACGACGTCGCGCAGGGCGAGCGCGTCGCCGTCGTCGGCAGCAGCGTCGCCCGCGACCTGTTCGGCGGCGTGGACCCGGTCGGCCGCCGGTTCACCGTCTCGGGGACGGAGTTCACCGTCGTCGGCGTGCTGCGGGCGAGCGGCTCCGGATCGTCCGGCTTCCAGGACGCCGACAGTGTGGTGATCGCGCCGATCACGGCCGTGCGCGGCACGCTCGCGCCCTACGGCGGGCTGTCCCAGATCCTGGTGGAGGCCCGCGACGCCTCCGCGGTGGACCGGGCCCAGGCCGAGGTCACCGACCTGCTCGCCCAGCGGCACGGCGTCACCGGGACGGCCGCCGCCGACTTCCAGGTGACCAGCCAGGCGGGCATCCAGTCGGCGGTGGCCGACTCCAACCGGACCTTCACCGTGCTGCTCGGCGCGGTCGCGGCGATCAGCCTGCTCGTCGGCGGCATCGGGATCACCAACATCATGCTCGTCACCGTCACCGAGCGGACCCGCGAGATCGGCATCCGCAAGGCGCTCGGCGCGCCGCGCGGCGCGATCCTCGGCCAGTTCGTCGCCGAGGCGACCGTGCTCAGCCTCCTCGGCGGGCTGCTCGGCGTCGTCGCGGGCGTGGCCGCCAGCCGGTTCACCATCGTCGGCGTGAGACCGGTGCTGGTGCCGTCGTCGATCGCGCTCGCGCTCGGCGTCTCGGTCGCCGTCGGGCTGCTGTTCGGCAGCCTCCCCGCCCACCGCGCGGCCAGGCTGCGCCCCATCGAGGCCCTGCGCCATGACTGACCCCAACGAAAGGCACGCCATGAGCGACAACACCCCGGACCCGGCACCGCTCCCACCGCAGGGCCCGTCCCAGAACCCACCCCAGAACCCGCCCCAGGGCGCGCCGCACGAGGCGTCGCAGAACGCGCCGCGGAGCCTGCCGCCGCTGGACGGCTCGCGGTCCGAGGTCCTGGAGACGTCCCCGTTCAAGGACGACCTGGACAAGGAGCTGGCCGACCGCGGCCCGGGGGCGCGCTCGCCCAACGGCCCGACGCTCTACCTGGTCGCGGCGGTGCTGCTGGTCGCCGGGTTCCTCGGCGGGATCTTCACCCACAAGGCGATGGCGGGCGGCGGGTCCGGCTCGTCCGGCGACCGCGCCGCGGGCGGCCCGGGCGGACGGGGCTTCGGCGGCGGGTACGGCGGTTACGGCGGCGGCTTCCGCAACGGCGGGTCCCCCGGGGGCGGCGGCGCGCCCGGGGGAGGTGCGCCCGGCGGGGGAGGGATGACGGCCGGGACCGTCACCAAGGTCGTCGGCGACACCCTCTACCTGAAGACGTCCGACGGCAGGACGGTCACGGTGAAGACCAACGGCTCGACCCGGATCCAGATCACCCGGACCGGCACGGTCAAGGACCTCAAGAACGGCACGATGCTCATCGTCCGCGGGACCTCCGGAAGCGACGGCAGCATGACCGCCACCAGCGTCAACGAGGGCGCCGGCTTCGGCGGCCTCGGACGCCGCGGCCCGAACGGCGGGGGTGGCCCGAGCGGCGGCGGTGGCCAGGACGGTGGCGGAGACGGTGGCGGCCCGGGCGGCGGCCAGCCCCCGCAGGGCGACTGACGTCCCGGAGCCGCGCCCGCGGTCGCGTCCGGCCGGGCGTGACCCGGGGTGCGGGGCGTTCACCCGGCGTTCGCCGGAACGTCCCGAGTCCGGAGTGTGCCAGAGTGTCTTGCTTTGTCACGCATTGGGAAAATGACGACTGCCGGGGCCGCCCGGTCCCCGGCAGGATCTCTCCCCCCGGAGGTCGTCATGTCAGGTGCTCCCACCGCCGGC
>NZ_JBFAOF010000959.1:0-2645 GCF_040675125.1 Spirillospora sp. NPDC049652
CGGCCAGGTCGGCGCGCTCCCCGGCCCGCTCGGCGAGCGCGTCGCGGCGGGTGAGCGCCTCGGCGTGCCGCCGCTGCCGCTCGGCGAGCTCGCGCGCCGCGTCCAGGGCCTCGCGGGCGTCGGTCGCCGTGCGCGAGGCGTCCGCCAGCAGCTCCCGCTGGACGGCCAGCAGGTCGGTGTGCTCGACGCCGAGCGCGCGCGCCCACGCGGGCAGCGCCTCCACCGTCTCCAGCGTCTCCTGGGCGGTGAACGGCACGTCCCCGGGGGACGAGCCCGACCGGGGCGCGGGCACCAGCGGGGCCGGCTCGTGCGGGCTCGGCTCGCCGGCGGCCTCGGCGATGCGTCCGGCGATGGCCGCGGCGGCGGCGCGCAGCCCCTCGGCGGCGCGGCCGGTCTCCCGGCGGCGTTCGCCCAGCCAGTTCTCGACGGCGGTGAAGACCTCGGCGGAGAACAGCCGCTCCAGCAGCTCGCGGCGGCCCTTGGCGTCAGCGCGCAGGAACCCGGCGAACGCGCCCTGCGGCAGCATCGCCACCTGGCAGAACTGCGCGGCGGTCATACCGAGCAGCGTGCCGATCACGTCGTCGGCCTCGCCCACGCGGGTGGACAGCGCGACCCACTCGCCGTGCTCCAGCTCCTCCAGGACGACCTTGGCGTTCTCCTTCGTCAGCCCCTCGCCGCGCTTCTTCGGCCGGTACCACTCGGGCGACCGCGTGACGCGCAGCCGCCGCCCACGGACGGTCGTCTCCAGCTGCACGCTCGGCGCGAGCTCCGGCGCGGCGTGGTCGCTGCGCAGCCCCCGCGCGCTGTTGCGGACGCCCGGGACCTGCCCGTACAGCGCGAAGCAGACCGCGTCGAGCACGCTGGTCTTGCCCGCGCCGGTCTGCCCCTGGATCAGGAACAGGCCCGCGTCCGACAGCGCGCCGAAGTCGATCTCCTGCCGGTCGCTGAACGGGCCGAACGCGGTGACGACGAGCCGGTGCAGTCGCATTACCGCAGCGCCTCCTTGCGGCGGAACGCCTCGAACGCCTCGTGCAGCAGGACGCTCTCGGCCTCGGACGCGGGCGTCCCGGTGACCTCGGTGACGAAGTCGCCGGCGATGTCGAGGTGGGACCGCTCGCGCACCCGCTCGGCGAACGTGCGGCCCTCGGCGGGACGGTCCGCCGCGTCCGGCTCGAACGACAGCGCGAGGGTGTGCGGGAACCGCCGCCGCAGCCGCTCCATCGCCGAGGTCGGACGGTTCGGGTCGGTGATGGTGACCTGCAGCCAGTGGCCCGTGTAGTCGTCGTAGCGGGACGACTCCAGCAGGTCGTCGAGGCGTCCGCGCAGCCGGGCGAGCGGGCGCGGCACCGGGGCCTCCACGAACTCCTCGCCGAGCGAGCCGTCCGTGCGCAGGTCGATCAGCCAGGAGCCCTTGAGGTGGTGCTCCTCGGAGAAGGAGTAGGCGAGCGGCGAGCCGGAGTACCGGACCCGCTCGGTGATGCGCTGGCGTCCGTGCAGGTGGCCGAGCGCGGCGTAGTCGACGCCGTCGAACACCGAGGCGGGCACGTTCGCCGCGCCGCCGACCGAGATGTCGCGTTCGCTGTCGCTCGGCTCGCCGCCGGTGACGAAGGCGTGCGCGAGCACCACCGACCGCGTGCCCGGACGCGTCGCCAGGTCGGCCCGGACGCGCCGCATCGCCTCGCCGAGCGCGGCGGCGTGCCCCCGCTCGGGCAGGTCCCAGTCGGAGCGGACGAGCTCGGGCTCCAGGTACGGGATGCCGTAGACGGCGACGTCGTCCACCATGACCGGTTCGCCCACGCGCGCCGGGTCGGTGCGCAGGTGCACCCCGGCGGCGTCCATCAACCCGGACCCGAAGCCGAGGCGGCGCGCCGAGTCGTGGTTGCCGGCGACGAGCACCACCCGGGTGCGCTCGGCGAGCCGTTCGAGCGCCTCGTTGGCCAGCTTCACCGCGTCCACGCCGGGCAGCGCGCGGTCGTACACGTCGCCCGACACGAGCACGCAGTCGACCCGCTCGTCCCGCACGGTCCCGACCAGGTGGTCGACGTACGCGGCCTGCGCGGACAGCAGGTCCTCGCGGTGGAACGAACGGCCGAGATGCCAGTCGGAGGTGTGGAGTATTCGCATCGCGGTCACACCCTAGGCGTCCCCTCCGACACTTCCGGCCCAGAAACGCCGCCCCGCCCCGATTCACGGCGCGTCGTCACGCTCGGTGAGAACGTCCGCACCCAGCGCGGGCGGCTGTTCGGTCCCCTAGAGTGGCGCGCGTGAGCGACCGTCCCCACGTGCTGCTGAGCTGCGCCATGTCGATCGACGGCTACATCGACGACGCGTCCCCGGAGCGGCTGCGGCTGTCCACCCCGGCCGACTTCGACCGGGTGGACGCCGTCCGCGCCACCTGCGACGCGATCCTGGTCGGCGCGGGCACCGTCCGGACGGACGACCCGAAGCTGCTGGTCAAGAGCCCGTCGCGGCGGGACAAGCGGGTCGCCCAGGGCATGCCCGCCGACCTCACCAAGGTGACGGTGACCGGGAGCGGCGACCTCGACCCCGACGCGCGGTTCTTCACGACCGGGGACGCGCCGAAGCTGGTGTACGCCTCGTCCGGCAACGCCGAGGCGCTCGCGGTCCGGCTCGGCGACCGCGCC
>NZ_JBFAOF010000960.1:0-2641 GCF_040675125.1 Spirillospora sp. NPDC049652
GGCGCGGCGCGGCTGCTCGGCGCGGCCGCCGCGGCGCGCGAGTCGGCGGGCATGGCGCTGCCCCCGGCCGAGCGCGGCGACGTCGAGCGGGCCGAGGCGAGGGCGCGGGAGGTGCTGGGGCCCGGGGACTACCGGGCCGCGTTCCGGAGCGGTGCGGGGCTGCGGCCGGAGGAGTGCGCGAAAGAGCTGCCGGACGAGGGGCCGGACCGTCCGGGCCGATGACGCCCGGGACGGGTCCGGACCGCGCGTCCGGTGGCGGTCCACGCCATGACGCGCGCCCGCGGGCGCGCGAGGAGAGAGGGATTCGAGCATGACCGAGAAGGCATCCGAGGGAACCGTCCGCACGGTCCGCGCCAACGGGGTCGACCTGTGCGTGGAGGCGTTCGGGAACCCGGACGGCCCCGCCGTCCTGCTGCTGGCCGGGTCCACGTCGTCGATGCTGATGTGGGACGGCGAGTTCTGCGCCCGGCTGGCGGGCGGGGAGCGGTTCGTCCTGCGCTACGACCTGCGCGACACCGGGAAGTCGATGACCTATCCGCCGGGCGACCCGGAGTACGGGCTGACCGACCTCGCCGCCGACGCGGTCGGGATCCTCGACGGCTACGGCATCGGCGCCGCGCACCTGGTCGGCCAGTCGATGGGCGGGATGATCGCGCAGCTCGTCGCGCTCGACCACCCCGACCGGGTCGCGTCGCTGACGCTGCTGTCGTCCAGCCCCGGCGGCCCCGGCCCGGAGAACCCGGACCTGTCCGGGATGTCGGAGGACTTCCAGCGCCAGTACGGCGACGTGCGCTGGCCCGACTGGTCCGACCGGGAGCAGGTCGTCGAGTACCGGGTGTCGCTGCAGCGGCCCTGCACCGGAAGCGCCCGCGAGTTCGAGGAGGACCGCTACCGGCGGCTGGCCGGCGCCGAGTTCGACCGCGCGATCGACCTGGAGTCGGCGATGCGCAACCACTTCGCCATGGCCCCGACCCCGCCGTGGCGGGACCGCCTCGGGAAGGTGTCCGCGCCGACCCTGGTGATCCACGGCGGCGACGACCCCGTCCACCCGTTCGACCACGCCGAGGCCCTCGTCCGCGAGATCCCCGGCGCGACCCTGCTGCGCCTGGACGGCGTCGGGCACGAGATCCCGGAGCAGGACTGGGACACCATCGCCAACGCCATCGCGGTGCACGTCCACAACGCCGGCTGACCCGCCCGCGCCTTCCCGGCGGCGCCGGACCGGGTTCCCCGGCCCGCGCGGACCGCGCGGTTCTTGCGCGGGTCCGGCGGGCGGGGGACCCGAGCACCCTGCGAGATGCCCCGGCCGCGCGGGTCGCTCCATCCTGGAACGCGCGTGCCCCGACGGGGTCGCGCGCCAGGAGCAACGGGAGGAGCGTGCATGCGGACACGGCTGCGGGTGCTCGCCGGAGTGACGGGTTCGACGCTGGCCGCGGTCGTGGCCGGGACCGGTCCGCCCGCCGGGGCGGCCGGTCCGCCGCGGCCGGGCGTGCCGGTCGCGCGCGACTGGACGTCGGCCGGGCAGAACGGGCAGAACACCAGGTTCAACGCCACCGAGCGCCGGATCGGGCCGGGCAACGCCGGGCGGCTGAAGCCGCGCTGGACGTTCACGACCGGCGGGGACGTCAACGCCACCCCGGCGGTCGCGGACGGCGTCGTGTACGTCCCGGACGCGGCCGGCACGCTGTGGGCGGTCCGGGCGAGCGACGGCGCGAAGGTGTGGTCGCGGAAGATCAGCGACTACACCGGGACGCCGGGCGACGGCTCCCGGACGACCCCCGCCGTCGCGGGCGACACGCTGGTGATCGGCAACGGCTTCACCGTGACGTCGCCGAGCGGCGCGGGCGCGATCGCCGTGGACCGCCGCACCGGCGCGCCGCGCTGGCGGACGCAGGTGGACGCCAACCCGCGCTCGAAGATCACCGGTGCGCCGGTCATCGACCGCGGCGTGGTGTACCTGGGGGTGTCGTCCTCGGAGGAGATCCTCCCGCCGCCGCACACCTTCCGCGGCAGCGTCGTCGCCCTCGACCTGCGGACGGGCCGCAAGCTCTGGCAGACCTACATGGCCCCGCCCGGCTACACCGGCAACGCCGTCTGGGGCAGCGCCCCGGCCGTGGACCGCCGCCGCAACCTGCTCTACGTCGCGACCGGCAACAACTACACCGTCCCGGACGGCGTCTGCACCCTCCCAGACCAGACCGGCTGCGAGAAGCCCTCCGCCGACGACTACTTCGACTCCGTCGTGGCGTTGGACCTCACCACCGGGCGCGTCCGCTGGTCGCACCGCACGCTCCCCGCCGACGCGCAGTCCATCCCCGACCCGCCGGACGGCACCGACCTGGACTTCGGGTCGTCCCCCAACCTGTTCACCACGACCGTCCGGGGGCGTCCCCGCGACCTGCTCGGCATCGGGCAGAAGAGCGGCGTCTACTGGGCGCTCGACCCGGACGACGGACGCGTCGTCTGGCAGACCAAGGTCGGCCCGAGCGGCGACCTCGGCGGCATCCAGTGGGGTTCGGCGACCGACGGGCGGCGGATCTACGTCGCCGTCGCCAACTCCAACCACGTCGCCTTCCCCATCCCGGCGGCCGGCGGCGGGACGCGCACGGTGACCGGCGGGATGTGGGCGGCGCTGTCCGCC
>NZ_JBFAOF010000961.1:0-2639 GCF_040675125.1 Spirillospora sp. NPDC049652
CCGCACGCCGCGACGAGCGGCCCGAGCCCGAGCACCCCGAGCCACAGCAGCCCGCGCCCGAGCGGTCCGCGCCCGAATGGGCCGCGCCCGAACAGTCCGCGGCCCAGCGGCCCGCGCGGCAGCCCGGGCGTCGTGGGCACGCCGTGCCGCATCCGCATCGCACCTCCCCGGAGTCCCCGGTCATGAGCGGAGGCGCGTGGGGGCCCGTCCGCACGATGGACACTAACCCGCACCCTGGCGGGCCCGCCCGGGAACCGTCAAGACGGCGGCACCGTCCAGCGCGCCGCCGTCCGGACGAAACCGCAGGTCAGTGGCCGCGTGCGATCCACTCGTCCAGGTGCGGGGCCTCGGCGCCGACGGTGGTGCCGTCGCCGTGCCCGGTGCGGACGGCGGTCTCCGGCGGCAGCGTCAGCAGCCGCTCCCGGATCGAGTCGATGATCGTCGGGAAGTCGGAGAAGGACCGGCCGGTCGCCCCCGGACCGCCCTGGAACAGGGTGTCGCCGGAGAAGACCGTGCCGAGCGCCGGCGCGTGCAGGCAGACCGCGCCGGGGGAGTGGCCGGGCGTGTGCAGGACGGTCAGCTCCGTCCCGGCGACCGTGAGGACCTGGCCGTCCGCCAGCTCCCCGTCCGGGGACGCCTCCGGGTGCCGCTGCTTCCACAGCATCAGGTCGGCCGGGTGCAGCAGGACGGGCGCGCCGGTGCGGGCGGCCAGCGCGGGCGCGGCGTCGATGTGGTCGTCGTGCCCGTGCGTGGACACGATCGCGACGAGCCGCCGGCCGCCGACCGCCTCGGCGATCGCGTCCGCGTCGTGCGCGGCGTCGATGACCAGGCACTCGGCGTCGTCCCCGACGATCCAGACGTTGTTGTCGACGTCCCAGGTGCCGCCGTCCAGGGAGAACGTGCCCGAGGTGACGAGGTGGTCGATCCGCGCGGCCATCAGAGCGTCACCACCGAGCGCAGCACGTCGCCGTGGTGCATCTTCTCGAACGCGGCCTCGACGCCGTCCAGCGGGATGGTCTCGGAGACGAACGCCTCCAGCTCCAGCCGGCCCTGGAGGTACAGGTCGACCAGCATCGGGAAGTCGCGGGACGGCAGGCAGTCGCCGTACCAGGAGGACTTGAGCGCGCCGCCGCGCCCGAACACGTCCAGCAGCGGCAGTTCGAGAGTCATCTCCGGGGTCGGGACGCCCACCAGGACGACCGTCCCGGCGAGGTCGCGGGCGTAGAACGCCTGCTTGTAGGTCTCCGGCAGGCCGACCGCGTCGATCACGACGTCCGCGCCGAACCCGCCGGTCAGCTCCTGCACGGCGGCGACGACGTCGCGGTCCCCGGCGTTCACCGCGTGCGTGGCGCCGAGCTCCTTGGCGGTGGCGAGCTTGCGGTCGTCCAGGTCGACGGCGATGATCCGCGCCGCGCCCGCCAGCCGGGCGCCGAGGACGGCCGCCGCGCCGACGCCGCCGCAGCCGATGACCGCGACGCTGTCGCCGCGGCCGACGTTCCCGGTGTTGATCGCCGCGCCGAGGCCGGCCATCACGCCGCAGCCGAGCAGGCCCGCGACCTCGGGCCTGGCGGCCGGGTCGACCCGGGTGCACTGCCCGGCGGCGACGAGGGTCTTGTCGGCGAACGCGCCGATGCCGAGCGCCGGGGACAGCTCCGTGCCGTCGGTGAGGGTCATCTTCTGCTTGGCGTTGTGGGTGTTGAAGCAGTACCAGGGACGCCCGCGCCGGCACGCCCGGCACTGCCCGCACACCGCGCGCCAGTTCAGGATGACGAAGTCGCCGGGCGCGACCTCGGTGACGCCCTCGCCGACCGACTCGACGACACCGGCGGCCTCGTGGCCGAGCAGGAACGGGAAGTCGTCGTTGATGCCGCCCTCCCGGTAGTGCAGGTCGGTGTGGCAGACCCCGCACGCCTGCACCTTCACCACGGCTTCGCCGGGGCCCGGGTCCGGGATCACGATGGTCTCGATGCGCACCGGCTGCCCCTTGCCCGGTGCGATGACCCCGCGTACCTGCTGCGCCATCCTCGCCGCCTCCTGTCGGGTGTGTGACCTGTCGTCAGACCCTATAAAAACGGGCGGCCACCTGGGCACTCAGGGCGCGGTCGGGGACACCAGGCCCGCGTCGTAGGCGATGATGACCAGCTGCACCCGGTCGCGCGAGTCCAGCTTGGTGAGCAGCCGGGCGACGTGCGCCTTGGCGGTCGCCACGCTGATCGACAGCCGCTCGGCGATCTCCGCGTTCGACAGCCCGCGGCCGACGAGCGTCAGCACCTCCAGCTCCCGCTCGGTGACCCCGGGCAGCCCGGCCGGACGCCCGGCGGGCGGTTCGGGCCGGGCGGCGAAGTCGGCGATCAGCCGCCGGGTCACGCCGGGCGCGAGCAGCGCCTCGCCCGCCGCGACGACCCGCACCGCCGCGAGGATGTCCTCCAGCGCCATGTCCTTCACGAGGAAGCCGCTCGCGCCCGCGCGCAGCGCGCCGTAGACGTACTCGTCGTCGTCGAAGGTGGTCAGCACCAGCACGCGCGCGGTCGCGGCTGCCGTGATGCGGCGGGTCGCCTCGATGCCGTCCATGTCCGGCATCCGGATGTCCATGACCACCACGTCCGGGCGGTGCTCGTCCGCGAGCCGCACGGCCCGAG
>NZ_JBFAOF010000962.1:0-2637 GCF_040675125.1 Spirillospora sp. NPDC049652
GGCATCGCGGTCGACCTGGCCACGGCGACCGCGTCGCCGCCCGCGTGGCTGGTCCGCGCGCATCCGGAGGTCCTGCCGGTGCGGTCGGACGGCGTCCGGCTGGAGTTCGGGTCGCGGCAGCACTACTGCCCGTCCTCGCCGGTGTACCGGGAGGCGGCGGTCACGCTTGCGCGGAAGATCGCCGAGCGGTACCGGGACCATCCGGCGCTCGCGCTGTGGCACATCCACAACGAGTACGGCGACCACGTCACCGAGTGCTTCTGCCCCGAGTCGGCCGCCGACTTCCGGCGCTGGCTGCGAGAGCGGTACACCGATCTGGAGGCGCTGAACTCCGCCTGGGGCACGGCGTTCTGGTCGCAGCGCTACGGGTCGTGGGACGAGATCGAGCCGCCGCGCGACGCGCCCGGCCCGGTCAACCCGACGCAGACGCTCGACTGGCGGCGGTTCTGCTCGGACGCCCTGCTCGCCTGCTACCAGGGCGAGAAGGACATGCTGGACGAGGTGTCCCCCGGCGTCCCGGTGACGACGAACTTCATGTCGATGTTCAAGGCGCTGGACTACTGGAAGTGGGCGTCCCGGGAGGACTTCGTCTCCGACGACGCCTACCCCGACCCGGACGACCCCGAGGCGCACATCACCGCCGCGCTGAACTACGACCTGATGCGCTCGCTCAAGGGCGGCCGGCCGTGGCTGCTGATGGAGCAGGCCCCGTCCGCGGTGAGCTGGCGTCCGGTGAACGTGCCGAAGCGTCCGGGGCTGCACCGGCTGTGGTCGCTGCAGACGGTCGCGCGCGGCGCGGACGGCGTCATGTACTTCCAGTGGCGGGCGTCGCGCGCGGGCGCGGAGAAGTTCCACAGCGCGCTGCTGCCCCACGGCGGGACCAAGTCCCGCGGCTGGGCCGAGACCGTCCGGTTCGGGGAGGAACTGGCGAAGCTCGGCGAGGTCGCGGGCAGCACCACCGAGGCGCAGGTCGCGATCGTCCTGTCCTGGGACTCGTGGTGGGCTCTGGAGCAGGAGGACCACCCGTCCACGCGGCTGGAGCTGAAGGCGATCGTCGCGTCCTGGTACCGGGAGCTGTGGCGGCGCAACATCGCGGTCGACTTCGTCCCGCCGGAGGCCGACTTCGGGAAGTACCGGCTCGTCCTCGCGCCGAACCTGTACATGCTGCGGACGGAGACGGCCGAGCGGCTCACCCGCTTCGTCGCGGACGGCGGCCACCTGGCCTGCGGGTTCTTCTCCGGCATCGTGGACGAGCACGACCACATCCACCTCGGCGGCTACCCGGCCCCGCTGCGCGACGCGCTCGGCGTCGTGGTCGACGAGTTCTGGCCCGTCCCGGACGGCCGGTCCGTCGAGGTCGGGGAGTTCGGCCCGGCGACCCTGTGGAGCGAGTGGCTGGACGTCACGACCGCCGAGCCCGTCGCGTCCTACGCCGAGGGCCCCCTGGCCGGACGGCCCGCGATCACCCGCAACGTCCACGGCGAGGGGCTCGGCTGGTACCTGAGCTGCCACCTGCCGGCCGCGCTCGGCCCGGTGCTGGACGCCGCGGGCGTGCGCCCGGTCCACGAGGCGCCCGAGGGCGTCGAGGTGACGCGGCGCGGCGACCACCTGTTCCTGCTGAACCACACCGGCGCCGCGACGCGTGTGAGCGGCCTGTCCGGTACCGACCTGCTGTCCGGCGCGACCGTCCGGGGCGAGCTCGAGCTCGGCCCGCTCGGCGCGGCGGTTCTCACCCCCCGCATCTGAAAGGTCATCATGCGCAGATCCCTGAGCGCCGCCATCGGTGTCGCCGCTCTCCTCCCCCTGACGGCGGCGCCCGCGCACGCGGCGCCCGCCGGACGTTCCGGCCCGGCCGGGTACGCCAACGTGCTCGACATGCGCGGCACCCCCACCGCGTCCGAGCCGCCGGAGTTCAACGACATCAACGTGTTCTCCGACCAGGGCGCGTGGCACGCCTACGCGCTGCCGGACGACCCGGCGGCCCACGGCGGCTTCACCGGCCCGCTGTACATCGCCCAGGAGTACCCCTGGTGGCTGAGCAAGGCGTTCACCCGCATCCAGCTCAGCGAGAACGGCCGGAAGATCGACCTGTCCGGCGCGAAGCCGAAGCTGTCGTCGCTGCCCGGCCTGCTGCGCCAGGTGTACGAGCTGGACGGCCTGAAGCTGACCCTGGAGCTGCGCTTCGGCAGCGCCCACACCGCCCTGGTGCGGGCGTTCGTGGAGAACACCGGCCGCACGGCCCGCACGCTCCAGGTCGGCTGGACGGGTGAGCTGCTGCGCCCGGACGCCGAGCCGATGAAGAGCGCCCCCTCCCTCAAGGCCACCGGGAAGGGCGTCCAGGTCGACTTCGCCAAGGTCCGCAAGACCTGGAGCTACCTGACCAACGGCACCGAGCGGTTCGAGGTCACGCACGCCGAGCCGGTGCGGACGACCGTCTCGGGCGACTCCTACACCACCGCGCTGGCCCGTCCGCTGACCGTCCGGCCGCGCGCGACCAGCGCGCTGACCTGGGCGGAGAGCTACACCTTCGACGACGCCGAGCGGCGCGCGGAGGCCCCGGCCACCGCGGGCATGCTGCGTTCGCCCGAGCGCGCCGAGGCGCGCGGCGACGCGCGCTGGAAGGGCTACGTCGCCAAG
>NZ_JBFAOF010000963.1:0-2636 GCF_040675125.1 Spirillospora sp. NPDC049652
CGCTGAGCCGCGCGGACGTCCCGGCCGCCCGCAGCCGCTCGGCGTAGCGGCGGCCGTGGTCGGCGATCGGGTCGTCGGTCGGGATCACCAGCAGCGCCGGGGCCAGTCCGGCGAGGTCGTCGGCGTGCAGGGGGGACAGGGCGGTGGGGGAGCCGTCGCCCGCCGTGGCGGAGAGCCGCTGGATCAGCCGCAGCTGCGGCACGCCGAGCGTCGGGGTCTGGGAGAAGCGGGCGACCGAGTCGTAGTCGAACATCGTCTCGCTCGCGTCGGTGACGGGGTTGACCAGCACCTGCGCCCGCAGGTCCAGGCCGGTGTCGCGGGCCCGCACCGCCGCGAGGGCGCTGATCAGCCCGCCGCAGCTCTCGCCGAGCAGGGCGACGCGCGCCGGGGCGACGCCCCACTCGCGGGCGTCGGCGACGACGTGCCGCAGGACGTCCCAGCCGTCGTCGACGGCCGCCGACAGGGGGGAGTCCGGCGCGACCAGGCGGTGTTCGACCGAGACGACGAGCGCGGGCAGCGCGGCGGCGACATGGCTGTTGATCCAGTCGCTCTGCGGCGCCGTGCCCACGAACCCGCCGCCGTGCACGTGGACGACCAGCGGAAGGCCCGCGCCTTCCGCGACGTCCGCGCCTTCCGGAACGTTCGCGCCGTGCTCGGCGGACGGCCGGTACACCCGGACCGGCAGGTCGCGGCCGGGCAGCGCCACCTGCCGCCAGTCGATCGCGACGCCGGGCGCGGGCTCTCCGGTGACCGCCCGCGCCGCGGCGGACGCCCGGAAGCGGTTCTCGGCCTCCCGGAAGGCGACCAGCTCCTCGGCCGTGATCGTCTCCCAGTCGGGCTCCGGCGGCCGTCCCATGACAGTGGCCTCGCTCATGTCCGCTCCTCGCCTCCATGTTTCGCAACCTCAGGTATCGAAACTTAAGGTAGCGAAAAGGCGGTAGGATGGGGATATGACGTCGACCACACCCGCCCGGCCGCCCGGACGTCCGCGCGCCGGAGTCAACGACGTGGTCTTCACCGCCACGCTCGGCACCGTCCGCGACCTCGGCTACGCGCGCGCCACCGTCGACCGCATCGCCGCCAGGGCGGGCGTCGCCAAGACGACCGTCTACCGCCGCTGGCCGACCAAGGGCGCGCTGATCGTGGACTGCCTGCTCGACGCGTTCGGCCCCGCCCCGCTGGACGGCGCCGACCGGGCCGAGATCATCACCTCGACCATCCGCTGGATCGCGGCGAAGATCGCCGAACCCGGGGTGGGCGACGCGTTCGCCGGCGTGTTCAGCGACGCCGTCAGCGACCCGGCCCTGCGCGAGATCCTCTCCACCCGGCTGCAGGACCCCTACCGCCTCGCCCTCCAGGACGCCCTGGACGAACCCGAGCACCGCGTCCTGTTCCTGATCGACGCCGTCGTCGGCATCCTGCTCCACCGCATGGGCATGACCGGCGAACCCATGGCCGACACCGACGTCGACGCCCTGGTCCAGATGGTCCTGGCCCACTTCACCCGCGAACCGTCCTGACCCGACACCCGCCCCAGACCGGACCGGAGAGGGCAGCCGCCCCTGCCGGTCTTTGCCGCGCTCGACGGGCGGTGTCCCCGCGCCCAGAGAACAACCTCAGTGAACGGCCGACCTGCCGTGAGTGCAGCCTGCTCCAAGAGCGCGTCGGCCTCGGCGACGAGGGCCTCTCAGATGTGGTTTTCTCCTGCTGGGGGGATGGTCCGCGAGGGCTGAGACAACGCGGAACGGGCCCGCCCTCCGCAGGGAAGGACGGGCCCGGCGCCGGTTCCGTCAGCCGGCCGGACGGCCGGGACCTTCCGGAATCAGGGGTTCGTGAGGGTGTCGGCGACACCTTCGAAATCGGAGGCCGTGAGCGTCAGGGAACCCGAGTCGCTGATCGCCTGTGTCGCCGCCGCACGCCCCAGATGGTTGGTTGCCGCGCGGTCCAGGTACGCCTCCACCAGCCGCGCCCCGGTCACCCGGCCGCGACCGCTCAGCGCCGCCAGATCACGCCGCACCACCGGCCAGGCGTCCTCGCCGACCCGCAACCGCCGCTCCTCGGCCAGCAGCCGCAGAAGCGCCTCCCGCTCACGCGGCTGCGACAGGTCCGGCAGCCGCACCGCCCGCAGGTCCGTCACGAGCTCGGGCGCGGCCGCCGACAGCTCACCCACCCGCGCCGGCGCGCACGTGCCGACGAGCGCCGTCTCACTGACGCCCTCGAGCCGGGCGCGCGCCAGCGCCGCCGAGTAGCCCGGGCCGCGCGGATCGTCCAGGACCAGCTTGTCCAGGCCGTCCAGGAGCAGCACATGCCCGGCGTGGCCGGCGAGCAGGTCCGCCAGACCCTCCGGCCCACTGGCGGCGACCTCCTCGGCGCGCACCGAGCGGACCTCACCGCTGCCCGCCTCGACCTCCGCCAGCGCCCGCGCCGCCATCCGCGCCAGCCGCCGCTGCCCGCTCGACGGCTCCCCGATCAACAGCAGACCCGGCGCCGACGCGCTCGACACCTCCTGGCCGCGCAGCCGCCGCGCCCACTTGCCGCGCCGCCGCACCTCCGTCACGACGCGCTCGATCCGGGCGCGCGCCAGCGCCGCCGAGTAGCCCGGGCCGCGCGGATCGTCCAGGACCAGCTTGTCCAGG
>NZ_JBFAOF010000964.1:0-2634 GCF_040675125.1 Spirillospora sp. NPDC049652
ATCACCTTGCCGTCGTTGACGACCGCGGCGGCGACCATGGCCATCTGCAGCGGCGTCGCGACCGTGCTGCCCTGCCCGATGGAGCCGAGCGCGCTCAGCGACGGCTGGTCGGTCTTCGGGAACGAGCTGGCGGCGCTGGACAGCCCCTTGGCGTACTCGATCTTCTTGGCGAACCCGAACCTGGCGGCCTGGTCCGCCACCCCGGAGTTGCCCGGCTGCTCGGCGCCCATGAAGGCGAAGGTGGTGTTGCAGGACTGCGCGTACGCCGTGATCAGCGGGATGGACGCGTTGTCGCACGCCCCGCCGATGTCCCCGGCGTCGTTGTTGATCGCCTGCCCCGCGCCGCGCGGCCGGTAGCTGCGTCCGGCGCGCACGTCGCCGTCCTTGGTCCCCCCGGCCGCGAGCGCCGCGGCGGCGACGACGGTCTTGAACGTCGAGCCGGGCGGGAAGAGCTCGCCGGTCGCCTTGCTGAGCAGCGGCTTCAGCGGGTTCTTGTTCAGCCGGTCGAACACCCGCTGCGCCTGCCCGGCGTCCGGGACGGCGACCTGGTTGGCGTCGTAGGACGGATAGGACGCCAGGGCCAGGATCGCGCCCGTCCTCGGGTCGATCGCGACGGCCGCGGCCCGGCGCGCGCCGCTGTCGGCGAGCGCCTGGTAGGCGGCCCGCTGGGCGGCGGGGTCGACCGTCGTCTCGACCGTCCCGCCCGGCACCTTCCGGCCGAGGATGCGGTCGACGAGGCTGGTGGTCTTCAACCGCGGGTCGGTGCCGTCCAGGATGTGGTTCTCCGAACTCTCCAGCTGCGTCTGGGAGAACTTGGAGAAGAAGCCGGTGACCGGCGAGAAGACCGTGCTGTCCTTGTACCGCCGCTGGTAGCGGTTCTTGGCGACGGCGTCGGACCAGGCGATCCGCTCGCCGCCCGCGACGATCGGCCCGCGGGCGATCGAGTCGCGGTCGGCGTACTGGCGCGTGTTCAGCGGGTCGTCCCGCAGCGACTGCGCCTGGAACCCCTGGACGTAGGTGATGTTCGCCATCAGCGCCAGCACCATGACCAGGGTGATCACCCATGTCCAGCGCAGCGCCCTGTTCGTTCCGCCGGAACTCATGCGGTCCCCCACCGCCTCCTGGGCTCGCCCCCCGGAAGGTCATGGTAGCCGGGGACGCCCGGCTCAGCCGGTGGCACGCCCGTACCAGAAGACGGCTTCGCCGTATCGACGGTCACGTTCCGGCATATACTCCGCCGGCCACTCCACAGCCGGGGACCGGACGGATCGTTCGACGGCGATCAGCGCGTCCTCCGCCAGCCAGCCGTTGTCGCGGAGGGACGCGAGCAGTTCGGCGACCGCCGTGTCGGCGAGCGCGTAGGGCGGGTCGGCGAAGACCAGGTCGTACGGCTCGTCCGGTTCCTGCCGCACGACGCGTTCGACCTTGTCGGCGACCACCTTCGCGCCGGGCAGCCCCAGGGATTCGACGTTCTGCCGGACGACCTTCACCGCGCGGGGGTGCGACTCGACCAGCAGCGCGTGCGCGGCTCCGCGCGACAGCGCCTCCAGCCCGACGGCCCCCGAACCGGCGAACAGGTCGGCCGCCCGCAGCCCGTCCAGCGGCCCCAGCAGCGCCTGGACGGTCGAGAACAGCCCCTCCCGTGCCCGGTCGCTGGTGGGCCGCGTGTCCCGGCCCGCCGGAACCGCCAACCGCCGTCCGCCCGCACTCCCCGCGATAACCCTGCTCACGGGATCAGAGTATGGCCGCCGCGGTGGGCGGAGCCTCCGGCTCCCGCCGTCCGCGCCCGGCGGTCCGGCCGGACGCGGAGGCGCAGGAGGCCGTTCGGCCGCCGCCCGCGGGCCGTGGAACGGGCAAGGGATCCCCACCCCGAGATCCCCTGCCCGCACCGCGACCCGCGGACGGGTCGCCCGGGCTGGGCACTTACTTGGACAGCGCCCAGCGGGCCTGGGTTCGGACTCCGGGGTCGGAATCCGCGAGAGCTTCGGTGAGGGCGGTCAGGACCTCGGGATTCGCCGGCGCCCACTGCTCCAGTGACTGGACGGCGGCGCGCCGGACGTCCACGATGCGGTCGCGCAGCGCGCGGACGAGCGGCTGGATCGCGACCTCCGGGTCGGCGAAGGCGAGCGCCATGGCCGCGCGGCGGCGGACCTGCCAGCTCGCGTGGGCGGTGGCGGTGACGACGCGTCCGACCAGGGGTTCGGGCGCGCCGAGTTCGGCGACCGCGTCGATCGCCGCCATCCGGACGACCGGGTCGCGGTCGGCGAGCAGGTGGTCGAGCGCGTACGGGGCCGGGTCCCGGTGCGCGGGTCCTCGCGCGGGTTCGGCGGCGGGCCCGCCGGAGCGGTGCGCGGGTTCGTCGGCGAGGCGGGCGAGGCCCTCGGCGACCGCGACGCGGACCTCGCGGGCCGGATCGTCGGCGGCTTCGGCGACCTCGTCCGCCGCGCGCAGGGTGACCAGGCCGAGGACGGCCTGCACGCGGATGTGCGGCTCGTCCTCCTGGAGGCCCTGCGCGTACAGCTCGGTCGCGGAGCGGACGAGGGCGTCGAGCAGCGCGGTCGCGGTGCGGCGGACGCGGCCGTCGCGGTCGGACTCGGCGGCGAGCAGCAGCGCCTCCACCCCCTCCGCGCCGAC
>NZ_JBFAOF010000965.1:0-2632 GCF_040675125.1 Spirillospora sp. NPDC049652
GGCATGTGCCACACCGACCTGCTCGGACGCGTCCCCGGCGCGCCCGGCGGCGGAGGCGCCGATCGCCCCGGCGATCGCGTGCCGAAGCCGGTGGTCCTCGGGCACGAGGGTTCCGGGGTCGTGGAGGCCGTCGGGCCCGGGGAGGGCGGCGGGCTCGCCGTCGGCGACCACGTCGTCCTGTCGTACGACTCGTGCGGGCTGTGCGCGAACTGCCGCGGCGGACGGCCCGGCTACTGCGCCCGGATGTCGCTCCTCAACATGGCCGCCGTGGTTCCGGACGGCCGCCCGCGCGCTTTCGACCAGTCCGGATCGCCCGTCCACAACCGGTGGTTCGGGCAGTCGTCGTTCGCGACGCACGCGCTCGCGACCGTCCGGAACGCGGTGAAGGTGGACCCGGACGTCCCGGTCGAGCTGCTCGGGCCGCTCGGCTGCGGCGTCCAGACGGGCGCGGGTTCGGTGCTGCTGGCGTTTTCGGTCCGTCCGGGAGAGTCGCTCGCCGTGTTCGGCGCGGGCGCGGTCGGCCTGTCCGCCGTGATGGCCGCGCGGCTCGCGGGCGCGGACCCGATCGTGGCCGTCGACCTGCATTCTTCCCGCCGGGAACTGGCGCTCGGCCTGGGCGCGACGCAGGCCCTGGACGGCGCCGACCCGGACCTGGCCCGGCAGCTCCGGACCCTGGTTTCGGACGGCTTCCATTACGCGCTCGACACGACGGCGGTTCCGGCGGTCGTCGCGACCGCCGTGGCGGCGCTGCGCACCACCGGCGTCTGCGGCCTCGTCGGGGTCGGCGGGCGGGAATACCGGCTCGACCCCACCCACATGCTGATGGGCCGGACGGTTCGGGGCATCATCGAGGGCGATGCCGTTCCCCAGACCTTCGTGCCCCGGATGATCGACCTGTGGCGGCGCGGCCTGCTGCCGTTCGACCGCCTGATCCGCACCTACCCGCTCGCCGACATCGCCCGCGCCGAGGCGGACGCGATGGCCGGCACGACCGTCAAGCCCGTCCTGCTCCCCTAGACGGGCCCCTCGCCCCCCGCCGCACGTCCCCGCTCCCTGACGTCCGTCGAACCCCCGAGGTGGACATGAGCACCCAAGACCGCGCCCTCGCCCTCGTTCTCGGCCACGACCGCCCCGCCCCGGGCGAGCCGGCGGCCCTGTTCCGGGACCTTCCGCCCGTCGCCCCCGACCGCCTCACCGGCCTCTGGCGCGGCGGCGTGTTCGACCCGGAGGACCGGATGGCCCGGCTGCTCGCCCGGCTGCGCTGGTACGGCAAGCGCTTCACCGACACCGAGAACGTGGACCCGCTGGTCTGCCGCACCGACGACGGCGGCCTCTACACCTACGACGGGATGGGCTCGGCACGGCTGCGCGAGGTCGTCCTCGACGGCGTCGCGTCCGCCGCGATGATCTACGACGGACGGCCGATCATCGACCACTTCCGCCGGGTCTCCGACGACGTCGTCATGGGCGCGATGGACGCCAAGGGCGAGGCGTCGGTGCTCTACTTCCACCTCACGCGCGAGCCCGAGGAGCCCTGAGCCGCCGCCGGCCGACCCGCTGCCGGGCCTGCCGCTAGCGGACACGGTGGAGGAGCTCGCCGCCCGCCTCCAGGCGGCGGACGTTCTCCATCGCGACCTCGGAGTAGCGGTCCCACGTCTCGTGCGTGAGCCACGCGACGTGCGGCATCACGACGACGTCCGCGCGTTTCAGCAGCGGGTTCGCGGCGTCCACCGGCTCCCGTTCGAAGACGTCCAGGCCCGCGCCCGCGAGGTGGCCGGAGTCGAGCGCGTCCAGCAGGGCGCGCTCGTCGACGACCGCGCCGCGCGCGGTGTTCACCACGACCGCGCCGGGCCGCAGCAGCGCGAGCCGCTCGCGGTCCAGCAGGTGGCGCGTCTCGGCGGTGAGCGGGACGTGCACGGACACGATGTCGCTCGCCCGCAGCAGGTCGTCCAGCGGACGCCAGGCCGGGTCGTCCGGACGCGGCGTGCGCGAGGTGTACAGGACGGTCGCGCCGATCGCGGTGAGCATCCCGCGCAGCAGCGTCGCGATCTCGCCGCCGCCGAGCAGCCCGACGGTCCGCCCGGCGATCTCACCGCCGGTCAGCGCGGGGTCGGCGGGCCAGCCGCGGCCCGCGCGGGTGTGCGCGTCGAACGCGACGACCCGGCGCAGCGCCGCGAGCATGAGCAGCAGCGTGGTCTCCGCGACGGCCTGCGCGTTGCGGCCCGGCATGTTCGCGACCGCGATCCCGCGCTCCTCCGCCGCGTCCAGGTCGATCGTGTTGACGCCCGTGCCGAGCTTCTGGACGAGCCGGAGCCGCGGCGCGCGGTCGAAGTCCCCGGCGGTCAGCGGGCGCAGGACGTGCCAGATGACCTCGGCGTCCGGGAGCAGCTCGGCGAACCGCTCCTCGTCCTGCTCCGAGCAGGACACCACGTCCCAGCCCGGCCGGTCGAACTCCCGGTCGTAGTGCAGCAGGATCCGCACGGCGGCCCCCTCCCGATCGCGTCGCCTCGTCCGACGGCTATCTTGCCGAGGGACGGGACGTTTCGGCCGGTCGGGGTCCCGCGGGAGCTCGGGAGGTCGGTATGGGCGGGGCTGTGTGGGCCGGACGCCGTCCGGTGGTGCTGGCGCCGAT
>NZ_JBFAOF010000966.1:0-2627 GCF_040675125.1 Spirillospora sp. NPDC049652
CTCGCGGCCGCCGCCTGCGGCGGCAGCCCGGGACCCGCCGGGTCCGGAGCGTTCCAGGTCACCAAGGACACCGCGCCCGCCAAGGGCCCGGTCGACTCGGTCACCTGGTCGCTGTACGGCGAGCCGCTGTCGCTCGACTACGCCTATGCCTACGACTATCCGCCGAACACCGTGCTCGCCAACGTCTGCGAGCAGCTGCAGCGGATCACGCCCGACCTCAGGGTCGAACCGGGCCTCGCGGTGGCGTCCGCCGCGCCGGACGCCCGGCGCTGGGTCTACACGATCCGGCCGGGCGTGAGGTTCCACGACGGGACGGCGCTGACGGCCGACGACGTGGTGGCGAGCCTGCGGCGGCACCTGGACCCGAAGGTCGGCTCGTCCTGGATCTCGGCGTACACGAACGTCGCGTCCGTCGAGAAGACCGGGCCGATGCAGGTCACCGTCCACCTGACCAAGCCCGACCAGCTGTTCAACGAGGAGATGGGCACCTCCGCCGGGACGGTCGAGAGCGCCGCGACGCTCGCCAGGGCCGGCCGCGACTACGGCACTCCCGATGCGGGCGTCAACTGCACCGGCCCGTACACGCTGGCGAAGTGGCAGAAGGGCCAGGCGATCACGCTCAAGCGGTTCGACGGCTACTGGGACGCCTCGCTCCGGCCCAAGGCCGCCACGATCCGGACCGTCTTCATCCAGGACCCGTCCACCCGGGTGAACGCGATGCTGTCCGGCGAGGTCGACGGCGGCTACTTCCTCCCGTCGTCCGGCTTCGCCAAGCTGCGTGCCGCGTCCGGCGGCAGACTGTACTTCGGGCCGAACACCACGGCCGTCAGCCTGATCCCGACGAACCTCAAGGGGGTCCTCGGGGACGTCCGCGTCCGCAGGGCGCTGTCGATGGCGCTGGACCGGCCGGGCATCACCAAGGCCGCCGCCGGGGGCGTCGCCACCCCGGCGAAGGCCCCCGCTGCGCTCGGCGCGTGGGGCATCGCGCCCGAGGCCGCCAAGGGATACTACGCGCAGCTCCCCGATCTCAAGCAGGACGTGGCCGCCGCCAAGCAGCTCGTCCGGCAGGCGGGCGCGACCGGCAAGAAGATCGTCATGACGACCAGCACGGTGTCGCCGGAGATCGGCGTCATCGCCAACGCCGTCCAGGCCGCCGGACGGACGATCGGGCTCGACGTCGAACTGCGGTCGGTCGCCCCGGACGCCTACACCGCCCTGTTCACCGACGGCAAGTCCCGGACCGGCGTGGACCTGATGATGACGACCTGGTACAACTCCACGCCCGACCCGCTGGAGTTCTACGGCATCCTGCAGACCGGCAACTTCTCCAACTACGGCGGCTACTCGAACCCGGCCTACGACGCGCTGGTGAACCAGGCGAACTCGCAGCCCTCCCCTGTCGCGCGGGCCGCGACCATCGCCAAGCTCCAGAAGCTCGCCGTGGACGACATGGTCTGGATCCCGCTCTACGAGGTCCCCTACACGCTGTTCCTGAGCCGGAAGATCACCGGTGCGCCGACCGGGATCACCCAGCTCATGTACCCGTGGGCGGCGAAGCTCGGATCGGCGGGCTGAGGTGGCCCTCTTCCTCGTCAAGCGGCTCGCGGGCATGGCCGCGACCCTGTTCGCGACCTCGCTGGCCGTGTTCGGCTCGATCTACCTCGCACCCGGTGATCCCGCGACGTTCCTGATGAAGGGCCGTCCGGCCACGGCGGAGACGCTCCGGGCGATCCGCGACCAGTACCACCTGAACGATCCGTTCGCGGTGCAGTACGGCAAGTGGCTCGGCGGCGTGCTGACCGGCGACTTCGGCCGGTCGGTGCAGTTCCGGCAGGACGTCGGCGGCCTGATCGGGGCGCGGCTGCCGACCACGCTGTGGCTGGTCGCCTACGGGGCGCTGCTGATCCTGGTCGCGGGCCTCGCGCTCGGCGCGGTCGCGGCGCTGCGGCGGGGGGTCACCGACCGCCTCGTCCTCATCGGGACGGGCATGGCGACCGCGACTCCCGCGTTCGTCGCGGCGATCGGGCTGATCACGGTGTTCTCGGTGAAGCTGCACTGGTTCCCGGCGTTCGGCGACGGCACCGGGTTCGGCGGGCGGATCAGCCACCTCACGCTCCCGGCCGTCGCGTTGGCGCTGACGTTCGCGGGCCTGCTGGCGCGCGTCACGCGGTCGTCGATGCTCGAAGCGCTCGCCCGGGACCACGTGGAGGTCGCGCGGGCGCGGGGGGTGCCGGGCGCGACCGTGGTCCGCCGGCACGTGCTGCGCAACAGCCTCGGCCCGATCAGCACGGTCACCGGGACGGTCGTCGCCGGGCTGCTGGTCAGCACCTCGATCGTGGAGACCGCCTTCGGGCTGTCCGGCGTCGGACAGCTGCTGGTGTCGTCGGTGACCGTCAAGGACTTCCCCGTGGTGCAGGCCGTGTCGCTGCTGGTCGTGGTCGCCTTCGTGGTCGCGAACCTGCTGGTCGACCTGTTCCAGCCGCTCATCGACCCGCGAGTGAAGGGAGCCGCGTGATGACCGCCGTGCCCCTCGAACGCCGCCGGATGCTGCGCGGCCTGCGCGGCCTGCGCGGCGGCGACGCGTTGCAGACCGGCGCGCTGATCGTGCTCGCCGTGATCGTCCTGGT
>NZ_JBFAOF010000967.1:0-2627 GCF_040675125.1 Spirillospora sp. NPDC049652
CCGAGCGCGCCCGGCAGCGCGCGGCGGCGGCCGAGCGCGCCGAGGAGGAGCGGTACGCGGCCGAGGTGATCAAGATGACCGAGGGCTGGTGGACGTCCCTGATGGACGCCTCCGACATCGCGGGCCGGCACCACGACGACGGCCCCGCCCGCACCACCGCCGAACGCGCCGCCGCGGACCGGCAGTGGGCCTACGGGCACGTCATCGTGGACGAGGCGCAGGAGCTGTCGGAGATGGCGTGGCGGACGGTCATGCGGCGCGTCCCGACGCGGTCGATGACGGTCGTCGGCGACACCGCCCAGACCGGCAGCCTCGCCGGGGCCCGGAGCTGGGGCCAGATGCTCGACCGGTACGTCCCGGGCCGCTGGCGCGAGCAGCGCCTGATGGTGAACTACCGCACGCCCGCCGCCATCATGGCGGTGGCCGAGGACGTCCTGGCCTCGGTCGACCCGTCCCAGACGTCGCCGCGGCCGGTGCGCGACGACGGGCCGCCGCCCCGGGCCGTCCGGCTGCGCTCCCCCGGCTCCGGCCGGGCGGACGAGCCCGGCACCCTGGACGGTCTGGCGGCCCTCCCCGAACTGGTCGCCGAGGAGTTCGCGGCCGTCGTCACCGGTCGCGACGGCGAGGGCCGCCTGGCGGTGATCTCGTCGCTGTCGCACCACGACGCCGTCCGCGCCGCCCTCCCGGACGCCCCGGCGGGCGCGACGCCCGAGGCCCTGGACGCCCCGGTCGTGGTGCTGACGGCCGAGGAGTCCAAGGGCCTGGAGTTCGACGCGGTGATCGTGGTCGACCCGGCGGGCATCACGACCGAGCGTCCGCGCGGCGGCCACGACCTCTACGTGGCCGTCACCCGCGCGACCCGCAGCCTGACCGTCGTCCACGACGGCGACCTCCCCGAGAGCCTCGCCCGCCTGCACCAGGGGTAGGAGCGTCCCCGAGCCGCCGTGCCGCGTCCCTCCTGCGATCCGGGGACGCGGCACGGTCCGTGCAGACCCCCGAGCTTCCGTCCGAGTCGTACCAAGCGTACGCTTGTTCGTCTGACGATCCGGAGGGACGGCGATGGCGGACGGGCTGCGCGAGTATCGGAATCTGGTCGGCGGGGAGCTGCGGGCGGCGGCGGGCGGCGGGACGCTCGACAGCGTGGACCCGGCGACCGGTGAGGTGTGGGCGCGGATCCCGCGCAGCGGCCCAGACGACGCGGACGCGGCCGTCGCGGCGGCCCGCGCCGCGTTCCCCGCATGGTCGGCGATGCCCGCCGCCGGGCGGGCGCACTACCTGCGGAAGGTCGCCGGGGTGTTCGCCGCGAACGCGCGGGAGCTGGCCGAGCTGGAGACCCGGGACAACGGCCGGACGATCAACGAGACCGCCAAGCGCGACCTGCCCGGCATGACCTACCTGTGGACGAACGCGGCGGCCGAGTGCGCCGCCGCCGTCGAGGGCCGCACGGTCGACTTCGGGCCCGGGAGCCTCGGCCTCACCCGGCGCGAGCCGTACGGGGTGACGCTCGGGATCATCCCCTGGAACTCCCCCATCTCGACCTTCTCCGCCAAGGCGGCGTTCGCGCTGGCGGCGGGGAACACGGTGATCATCAAGCCGGCCGAGCAGGCGACCGTGTCGTCGCTGCGGCTGGGCGAGCTGCTCATGGACGTGCTTCCCCCCGGCGTTCTGAACGTGGTGTCCGGGCTCGGCGAGGAGGTCGGCGACCCGCTCGTCCGGCACCGGGGCGTCAACAAGATCAGCCTGACCGGGTCGGTGGCGACCGCCAGGCTGATCACCCGGGCGTCGGCGGACGCGCTGAAGCCGCTCGCGCTCGAACTCGGCGGCAAGTCGCCCAACATCGTGTTCGCGGACGCCGACCTGGACAAGGCCGCCGTCGGCGTCACCACGCAGGCGATCTTCACGGCGAACGCGGGGCAGATCTGCTACGGCGGGTCGCGCGTGCTGATCCAGCGTCCGGTGTACGACGAGATGCTGCACCGGATGAAGGAGATCGCGGCGGCGGTCCGGCTGGGCGACCCGATGTCCGCCGAGACGACCATGGGGCCGATCGTCTCCCGGGAGCAGTTCGACCGCGTCACCTCCTACCTGGAGATCGGGCAGAAGGAAGGGGCCGAGCTGGTCTTCGGCGGGCGTTCCGGCGCGGACGCCGTCGGGGACGAGCGGCTCGCGAACGGGTACTGGGTCGAGCCGACCCTGTTCGCGACCGAGGACAACGGGCTGCGCGTCTGCCAGGAGGAGATCTTCGGCCCGGTCGCGGTCGTCCTGCCGTTCGACACCGAGGAGGAGGCCATCGCGATCGCCAACGACTCGTCCTACGGGCTGGCGGCCGGGGTGTGGACGAGCGACCTCGGCACCGCGCAACGGATGTTCCGCCGCCTGGAGACCGGGACGGTGTGGGTGAACACCTTCCGCAAGGTCATGTTCCCGCTGGAGGGCGTCAAGGACAGCGGCTACGGGCACGACTCCGTCCTCGCGTACACGCGCGAGAAGGCCTGCCTGATCGAGTCCTGAGCCCGCGCGCCGGAGCACGCCGCGTCCGGCCGGGGCCCGTCAGGCCATTCCATCCAGGACGGCGGCGACGGCGCGGGCGGCGAAACCGGCGGGCGGCGGCTCGCCCCGGAAGGCGG
>NZ_JBFAOF010000968.1:0-2625 GCF_040675125.1 Spirillospora sp. NPDC049652
GGTGCGCCACGCTCGCCGCCGGGGTGGCCGCCGCATCGGTGCTGCTCCGCTCCTACGACCGAGCGACCGCCGCCGTCCTCGGACGGCTGCGCGCCGGGACGCCGTCGTGACCGCGCCGGACGCGTCCGCGGCGATCGAGGTCGCCGGGCTCGGCAAGCGCTTCGGCCGCGTGACCGCCCTGGACGGCATCGACCTCACCGTCCCCCGGGGGACCGTGCACGGGCTGCTGGGCCACAACGGCGCGGGCAAGAGCACCCTGGTGGGCGTCCTGGCGACGCTGGTGCGCCCCACCAGCGGCAGCGTCCGCGTCGCGGGCCACGACGCGCTGCGGCATCCCGGCCGGGTCCGCCGCCGCATCGGCCTCACCGGACAGCACACCACCCTCGACCTGACCATGTCGGGCCGCGACAACCTCCTCATGACCGCCCGGCTGCTCGGGGCCGCGCGCCGCCCGGCGCGCGCCCGCGCGGACCACCTGCTGGAGGCGTTCGGGCTGACCGCCGCCGCCGACCGTCCCGCCCGCACCTACTCCGGCGGGATGCTGCGCCGCCTGGACCTCGCCATGACCCTCGTCCGCCGCAGCGACGTGGTGTTCCTGGACGAGCCCGGCACGGGCCTGGACCCCGCCAGCCGCCTGGACATGTGGGACATGGTGCGGCACCTCACCGACCTCGGCACGACCGTCCTGCTGACCACGCAGCACCTGGAGGAGGCCGACCGGCTGGCGGACGCCGTCACCGTCCTCGCCGACGGCCGGATCGTCGCGACCGGCTCGCCGGACGAGCTCAAGCGCCGCGTCGGCCGCCGCAGCGCCACCGCGAGACTGGCCACCGGCGAGGACACCGCCGCCGCCGTCCAGGCGCTCACCGGCGCGGGCCTGCGCCCCGCCTGCGACCGGCCCCGCCGGACGGTGACCGTCACGCTCGACCACGACCAGGACCTCGCGGCCGTCGTCCGCGCGCTGGACGCGGCCGCGGTCAGGCCGACCCGGCTGACGCTGGCCGAACCCGGCCTCGACCAGGTGTACCTGGCCCTGACCGGACACCGCCGGGCGGAGGCCCGATGACCGCCTCGGCCGCCCTCGACTCCGACCGGCGCGACGAGCCGGTCCGGTTCACCGGGACCGGCGACTGGCAGGGGGCCCGGACCGCGACGCAGATCCGGGTGCTCACCGCCCGGTCCCTGCGCGCCCTGGTCCTGGACTACCGGCTGCTGCTCATCGGCGTCGTGGAATCCCTCGTGATGCTGGTGGCGTTCGGCCAGGTCTTCTCCGGGCTCGCCTACGCCCCCGGCTTCCCCGCCCACGTCCGCTACATCGACTTCCTGCTCCCCGCGCTGCTGCTCACCACCGCCCTGCAGAGCGGCACCCAGGCCGGCATGGGGATCGTCGACGACGTCCGCTCCGGGCTGCTCGCCCGGCTGCGGTCCATGCCGGTCTGGCCCGGATCGGTGCTGGTCGCCCGCAGCGTCGCCGGGCTGGCGAGGGGGGCGCTGCGACTGGCGCTGCTGCTGGTCCTCGCCTATGCCCTGTTCGGATACCGTCCGGCGGGCGGGGCCACGGGCGTGCTGGCCGCCGCCGGACTGTCGCTCGCGGTGGGCTGGGGCCTCAGCTGGGTGTTCATCGCCCTGGCCTGCTGGGTCGACCGGACGGAGGCGCTGCACGCCGTCGCCGGGCTGGTGATGTTCCCGCTGATGTACGCCTCCAACGCCTTCGTCCCCGTCAGCGGCCTGCCCGGATGGCTCCGCCACGTCGCCCGGTTCAACCCCGTCAGCCACGGCATCGACTCCGCCCGCACCCTGTGCCTGACCGGCTCGGCGGGCCCGGGGCTCCTCATCGCCGTCCTGGCGAGCCTCGCCATCGCGGCGCTCGCCGCCACGGCCGCCGTCCACGGCCTCGCCCGCCGCCGCTGACCGGGAGAAGGGGAGCTAGTCGACCAGGTCGTTGCGGTAGGCGTAGACGACGGCCTGGACGCGGTCGCGCAGGTCGAGCTTGGTGAGGATGCGCGACACGTACGTCTTCACCGTCTCCTGGCTGAGCACCAGGGCCGTGGCGATCTCGCCGTTGGACAGGCCCTCGGCGATGAGGCGCAGCACCTGCAGTTCGCGGGGCGTCAGCGGCACGTCGCCGGTGCCTGCGGCCGGACGGATCCGCGCCGCGTACCGGCCGACGAGCTGCCGGGTCACCTCGGGCGCGAGCAGCGCGGCGCCGCTGGCGACGGTGCGGATGCCGTGCAGGAGCTGCGCGGGCGGGGCGTCCTTGAGCAGGAACCCGCTCGCTCCCGCGCGGAGCGCCTCGTAGACGTACTCGTCCAGGTTGAACGTCGTCACGACCAGGACCTTGACCGGGTCCGGCACGTCCGCCCCGGCGAGCAGGCGGGTCGCCGCGATGCCGTCGAGCACCGGCATCCGGACGTCCATCACGACCATGTCCGGGGTCAGGCGGCGGGCCAGGTCGACGGCGGCCCGCCCGTCCCCGCACTCGCCCACCACCTCCAGGTCGGGCTGGGCGTCGATGATCGTGGCGAAGCCCGTGCGGATCAGCGGCTGGTCGTCGCAGACCAGCACCCGCACCGGGGCGGTCACGACGAGCCCCCGGCGGGGATGCGCGCCCGCACGACGAAGCCG
>NZ_JBFAOF010000969.1:0-2623 GCF_040675125.1 Spirillospora sp. NPDC049652
CGACGACGCGGCCGGCCCGGTCGTCCGGCCGTACGCCCTGACCGGCGGCCGCACCCAGTACGACGGCCACGACCTGGACATGGTCGCGCTCATCGAGACCGCGGCGGGACCGGAGGACTCCGGCCAGGTCCGCGGGCTGCGCCGGGGCGGGCACGCGGACGCCCTCGACCCGGAACATGAGATGATCTTGTCTCTTTGCCGCACTCCGTTGTCGGTCGTCGAGATAGCGTCGGACCTTGAACTCCCCCTCGGGGTCGTCCGGGTGCTCCTCGGCGACCTGCTCGACCGCTCGCTGGTCCGGGTCCGCCGGCCCGCACCGGTGGCCCAGTTCCCCGGCGAGCGCGTACTCAAGGAAGTGATTGATGGAATCCGTGCGCTCTGATCCTTCCCCACAGGGCGATTCGGCGCTGACCGTCAAGATCCTGGTCGCCGGGGGCTTCGGCGTCGGCAAGACCACCCTGGTCAGCGCGGTCAGCGAGATCCGGCCGCTGCGCACCGAGGAGGCGCTGACCGAACGCAGCATCGGGATCGACGACACCTCGGCCGTGGCGGGCAAGACGACCACGACCGTGGCGATGGACTTCGGCCGCATCACGCTGCCGAACGGCCTGGTCCTGTTCGTGTTCGGCACGCCCGGCCAGGACCGGTTCTGGTTCATGTGGGACGAGCTCGCCAAGGGCGCGCTCGGCGCGGTCGTGCTGGTGGACACCCGCCGGCTCGCCGACTGCTTCCCGTCGGTGGACTACTTCGAGCGGCGCAACCTGCCGTTCATCATCGGCGTGAACCGGTTCGAGGGCTCCGGCCTGCACACCCCGGACCAGGTCCGGGACGCGCTGGACCTGCCGCCCGACATCCCGGTGATCAACTGCGACGTGCGCGACCGCGAGTCGGCCAAGCAGGTGCTCATCACGCTGGTCGAGCACATCATGCGGTCGATGGTCCGCCGCGACCCGGGCGCGCTCACCCGCTGACACCGCCGCCGCCCGTCCCGCGCGCACCCCTTCGGCGCGCGGGGCGGCGGCCCGCCGCCCGCACGTCGGTCCGCCGACGCGCCGGGGTTCGGTCAGGTGCGGGGGTTCCGTCAGGTGCGGAAGTCGGCGAAGTCGAAGCCGGGCGACACCACGCAGCTCACCAGGACCTCCCGGTCCCCGGACGGCCGGGCCGCCTGCCAGTGCCCGGCCGGGACGACCGCCTGCGGCGCCTGCCCGCCGGTGACGTCCGGACCGAGCACGACCGTCTCGACCCCGGCGCCGGCCCCGGGGGACGGCGGCCGGTCCCCGTCCCCGCCGATGAGAAGGTCGAGCGGGCCGCCGGAGTGCCACAGCCACACCTCGTCCGAGCGGACGGCGTGCCACATCGACTCCTCGCCCGGCGGCAGCAGGAAGTAGATCCCGGTGGCGCTGACCCGCGCGCCCGGGTAGCCGTCCGGGGTGAACTCGTGCGCCGTCCGCCAGGTCTCCCGGTACCAGCCGCCCTCGGGGTGCGGCAGCAGGTCCAGCGCCTCGGCCGTCGCCGGGCGGACGAGCAGCGCGCTGTGCCGTCCGTCCGGGCCGCGCCGCAGGTAGCGCACCCGGCGCGCGGACGACGCGTCCACCACGCCGCGCGGCGGGCCCGCGGCCGGGGCGGGGTCGAGGTCGACCGCGACGACCTGGCCGCCCGCGCCGAACGCGGTGTCGGCGATCGCGAGCAGGTCGGCGGGGTCGGCTCCGTCGGGCACGTCCGGCCCCCACACCGCGCCGTGGTCGGCCAGGACGAACCGGGCCCCGGAGCGGCCGTTCCACGCGTCGAGCGTCGTCAGCAGCAGCACGGGACGACTGTAGCCCGCGCCGCCGCCGAGACCGCGCGGCGGTCCAGCACGGATGCGGCGACCGCTCGGGCCTCCGCCCGGGGGGCGGCCACCGTCCGGATGGATCAACACCGCCTCCGACGTGCGTTGATCGGATGTTGATCGCGGTCCGGAAGGGTGGGCGGAGCACGGTCGGGGACGCGTCGGGACGACCGCGGGGTCAGGGGAACCCGTGCGGGGGCCGTCCGGCCGCGGAGGCCGTGCGGACTTGAGCCGGATGGATGGCCGCGCCCCAGGGGGAAACCGGGCCCGGCCATCCACCGGCCAGGCCGTGGCCCTCGGGCACCGCCCGGCCGCCGCCTCGCCCCCACTAATCCGGTTGCCGCGCCGCGCGGCGTACGGGCATCGTGGGGCGGTCAGGCAGCCGAGCGAGGAGAACGGTCCCGAATGCGCCAGGTCCAGGTGATTGCTCAGAGCCGTATCCGGACGAGTGCACCCAGGGACCTGACCGCACATGACCACCCTCAACCTCGGCGTGCTCGCGCACGTGGACGCGGGGAAGACCAGCCTCACCGAACGACTCCTCTTCGACGCCGGCGCGATCGGCCGCCTCGGCGGCGTGGACGGCGGCGACACCCACACCGACACCGGTGACCTCGAACGCCGCCGGGGGATCACGATCCGCTCGGCCGTCGCGTCGTTCGCGCTCGGCGGGCTGACCGTCAACCTGGTGGACACGCCCGGCCACACCGACTTCACCGCCGAGGTGGAGCGCGCGCTGGGCGTGCTGGACGCCGCCGTCCTGGTGCTGTCGGCCGTGGAGGGCGTGCAGGCGCG
>NZ_JBFAOF010000970.1:0-2619 GCF_040675125.1 Spirillospora sp. NPDC049652
CCACGGTCACCTCCGACGGGCCGTAGACGTTCCACGCGCCCGCCGTGCGCGCCGTCAGCTCGTCGGCGAGCGTCGCGTCCAGGACCTCGCCGCCGATCAGGACGCGCAGGGTGGGGCGTCCCGCCCAGCCGTCGGCGAGCAGCAGCCGGAGGCGGCTCGGCGTCGCCATGACCAGCGTCGCCCCGACCTCGTCGAGGAGGGCGGCCAGCGCCCGGCCGTCCCGCGCGGTGGCGGAGTCGGCGACGAACAGGCGGGCCCCGGTCGAGAGCGTCGCCCACAGCTCGAAGCTGGACATGTCGAACACCAGCGGGGCCATCGCGACGACCGCGTCGTCCTCGGTCATCCCCGGGTCGGTGCGGACCGCCTCGGCGAAGGCCGCGATCGCGCGGTGCGAGATCTGGATGCCCTTGGGGCGGCCCGTCGACCCGGACGTGAAGATGAGGTACGCCAGCCGGGCGGGATCGGGCGCGGGCAGCGGCCCAGGGGCCGCCGTCATCAAGGCCTCGGCGTCGTGCAGGACCAGGTCGGGCAGCGCGTGGTCGC
The DNA here is from genome assembly GCF_040675125.1 of Spirillospora sp. NPDC049652. NCBI lineage: Bacteria > Bacillati > Actinomycetota > Actinomycetes > Streptosporangiales > Thermomonosporaceae > Spirillospora > Spirillospora sp. NPDC049652. Next base: position 544 of record NZ_JBFAOF010000970.1, read on the forward strand.
CGAGCACGATCGCGTGCCGGACGCCGCAGTCCTCGGCGATCATCGCGAGCCTGCGGGTGGGCAGGTCGGCGTCCATCGCGACGTAGGCCGCGCCCGCGCGCAGGACGCCGAGCAGGATCGCGGGCATCCGGTGGTCGCGCGGAAGGCTCACGCCGATCGGCTCGCCGGGCTGGATACCGGCCTCCACCAGCGCGGACGCGACCCTGGCCGACAGGTCCAGCAGCTCGCCGTAGGTGAGCGCGCCGCTCGCCGAGGCGACGGCCGGACGCGCCGGGTCGATGCGCAGGATCGCCTCGACCACCGTCTCGTCGCCGGCCAGTGAGGCGCCGGTGCCGAGGGCCCGCAGTCGGTCGTGCTCGGCGGGGGAGACCAGGTCGAGCGAGGAGACCCTGCTGTCGGGAGCGGCGACCGTCCGGGCGAGGGCGTCGAGGAAGGCGCCCGCGATGAGCGCCGCCTCCTCTTCGGTGTACCGGTCGGTCGCGTACTCGGCGACCAGTTCCGGGCCCGCCGCTCCGGTGTTCATCAGGAGGGTGAGTTCGGTGACGGCGCCGCCCAGGTCCAGTTCGCCCACCAGCTCCACCCGGACGTCGCCGACCCGCGTCACCGGGTCCTCGTCGGGCTGGAACGCCAGCACCACCGGCAGCGGGTTGGCGCCGTGGGCGCGGGGGACCGCGTCCGCGACCGCCGCCGCCAGCCCGTCCCGGTGGGCGAACGCGCGGGTGACCCGCTCGCCCACCCGCGCGGCGAGGACGGCCATGCCGGGGTCGTCGGCGAAGTCGGCGCGGACGGGCAGAACGTCGATCAGCGGGCCGATGACACGGTCCAGCCCCGGCCGGTCGCGGACGGTCGCGGTCAGCCCGATGACGGTCTCGGTGCGTCCCGACAGGCCGCCGACGACCGTCGCGAGCGCCGCGAGCTGCACCGCCGCCGGGGTGAGGCCGAGGCGCGCGGCGAGGGCCCGGACGCCGTCGAGCAGCGCGGGGTCGACGGGCCGGGTGATCCGCCGTCCGCTCGGTCCCGGGACCGAGTCCGGGTCGCCGAGCAGGTCGTACGGGACCACGGCTCCGGCGAGCTCCTCCCGCCAGAACGGGTCCCGAGGTTCGGCGGCCTCCTCGTGCGCGAGGTCGCCGAACTGAAGGTCGGGCTCGGCGGGGGTCACCCCGGCGAGTTCCGCCGCCAGCTCCTCGCGGAGGATGCGCTCGGACCAGCCGTCGAAGACGCTGTGGTCGGTGACGAGGAGCAGTTCGGCGCTCTCCGGACCGGTCCACGCGCACAGGGCGCGCAGCAGCGGTGTGTCCGCCGTCAGGTCGAAGGGCTTGAAGGTCGCGGCCAGGCGCGACAGCTCCTCCTCCCGCCGGGCGGGGTCGAGCGGGCGCAGGTCGTACTCCGTGACGGGCACCGGGGCGGGCGGCCCGACGCGCATGACCGGCTCTCCGTCCACGACCTCCAGACGGCTCCGGAGCGACGCGTGGCGTCCGACGATGCGGTCGAGAGCCGAGCCGACGGCGGCGGCGTCCATCGGGCCGGTCAGCCGGAGGCGCAGGCCGATCGTGGTGGCGGGCGTCGAGGGGTCGATCTGGCGCATCGCCCACAGGCCGCGCTGGACCTCGGTCAACGGATGCGTGTCGGTGCTCGGCCGGGGCGGCGCGGGTGAGGCATGCGGCGCGGAGGCGACCAGGCCCGCCAGGGCGGCCACCGTGGGCTCCGCCAGGAACTCGTGCAGCGACACCTGGACGCCGAGATCGGACGCGACCCGGGCGACGACGCGGGCGGCGGCCAGCGAGTGGCCGCCCAGCGAGGCGAAGCCGTCGTCCGCGCCCACCTCGGGAAGGCCCAGGACGTCGGCGACGATCGCGGCGACCCGGCGTTCGTCCTCGGTCGCGGGCGCGCGGCCGGCCGGCGCGGCGGGGGAGGGCAGCGCGTCCCGGTCGAGCTTGCCGCCGGGGCCGCGCGGCAGCGACGGCACGATCACGATCCGGTCGGGGACCAGCGGCGAGGGCAGCCTGCCGGCCAGGTGGTCCAGCAGCTCCCGCTCTGACGCGGTGGCCGCGGCGTAGCCGATCAGGCGGTGAGTGC
>NZ_JBFAOF010000971.1:0-2613 GCF_040675125.1 Spirillospora sp. NPDC049652
GCCCCGCCGACGACCGCATCGCCGGGCCCGGGGAGCTGGCGCCCGGGACGTACCGGATGCGGTTCGGGTCGGGGCGGTACTACGCGGCCCGGGACGTCCAGACGTACTACCCGGAGATCACGGTGATCTTCCTGGTGACCGGGGCGGGGCAGCGGCACCACGTCCCGCTGGCGCTCGGCCCGTTCGGCTACTCGACCTACCGGGGGGCCTGACCCCCCGGCGCCCGGCCCCTCGCCACGGTTCTGACCAGGCGGAATCCGGTGCCGGGCGGGTATGTCAAGGGGACAATCCGGTAACCTGCCCGTAACACCGGTATGACTAATCTGTGCAGGCCACAGGCGTCGTTCTGTGCGCACCGAAATCCGTCCAGCCCGATCCCCGCACCGGAGCACGCCTGATGTCGCAAGCGACCCTCCAAGACACTCCGCCGCCCGGCCGGCGCGGCTTCCTCGACCGCCGCTTCGAGCTGACGGAACGCGGCTCCACGGTCGCGCGCGAGATGCGCGGCGGAGTCACGACGTTCTTCGCGATGGCCTACATCATCCTGCTCAACCCGATCATCCTCGGCGGGGCGAAGGACGTCACGGGCGCGCACCTGTCGATCCCGCAGCTCACCACCATGACCGCGCTGTCGGCGACGATCGCGACGATCATCATGGGCCTGGTCGGGAACGCGCCGATGGCCGTGGCGTCCGGGCTCGGCATCAACGCGGTCGTCGCCTTCCAGGCCGCGCCCGTGATGACCTGGCCGCAGGCGATGGGCCTGGTGGTGATCGAGGGCGTGGTGATCGTGCTGCTCGCGCTCACCGGCGTCCGGGAGCGGATCATGAACGCGATCCCGCTCGCGCTCAAGCACTCCATCGCGGTCGGCATCGGCGCGTTCATCGCCCTGGTCGGCCTCTACGACGCCAAGTTCATCAGCTCCAGCGCGATGAGCCCGCCGCTCGCGCTCGGCACCGGCGGCAAGCTCATGGGCTGGCCCGCGCTGGTGTTCGCGATCGCGCTCGTCCTCATGGTCGTCCTGTACGTCCGGCGGGTGCCGGGCGCGATCCTCATCGGGATCGTCGTCTCCACCGCCGTCGCCGTGATCATCCAGGCCAACGCCGACATGCCCGCCGAGGGCTGGGGCGTGGTCGTCCCGGACGTCCCGGACAAGCTGGCGGCCGCCCCGGACTTCGGCCTGCTGTTCAACGTGGACGTGTTCGGCGGCTTCGGCCGCGCCGGGTTCATCACCGCGCTGGTCGTCCTGTTCACCCTGGTGCTGTCGGGGTTCTTCGACGCGATGGGCACCATCCTCGGCCTGTCGGATGAGGCAGGCCTGGTCAACGAGAAGGGCGAGGTCCCCGGCCTCGGCCGGATCCTCACCATGGACGGCCTGTCCGCCGCGCTGGGCGGCCTGACCAGCTCGTCCGCCAACACCGTGTTCGTCGAGTCGGCGGCCGGCATCGGCGAGGGCGCGCGCACCGGCCTGGCGAACCTCGCCACCGGCGCGCTGTTCGCGGTCACGCTGTTCCTCACGCCGCTCGCGGCGGTCGTCCCGGCGCAGGCCGCCGCGCCCGCCCTGGTGCTGGTCGGCGCGCTGATGATGACGCAGGTCGCGAAGGTCGCCTGGGACGACCTGGACATCGCGATCCCGGCGTTCCTCACCATCGTGTTCATGCCGTTCACCTACTCGATCACCAACGGCATCGGCGCGGGCGTGGTCGCCTACACCCTGATCAAGCTGGCCCGCGGCAAGATCCGCGAGACGCACTGGCTGATCTGGGTGATCGCGCTGGTCTTCCTCGTCTACTTCGGTCTGCACCCGGTGGAGGAGCTGCTGGGTGTCAAATAGTGGCGTCCTGACGTGAGCAGGGGGTAGGAACCAACCGAAGCGCTGACCCCCCGGCGTGAAAGGCGTGGCTGCCCGTGTCCCTGCCCGAGCCCCCCGGCGAGCCTCCCCCGCGCGGCCACGTGCTGCTCGCGCCCGACCGGTTCCGGGGGTCGCTCGACGCCGTCGAGGTGGCCCGGCGGCTCGCCGCCGGGCTGCGGCTCGCCCGGCCGGACGTGCCGGTCGTGGAGCTGCCGGTGTCCGGCGGCGGGGACGGCACGGCCGAGGCCGCGGTCGCGGCCGGGTTCCGCCGGATCGAGCTGAAGGTCTGCGGTCCGGCGGGCCGCCCCGTCACCGCCGTGCTGGCCTTCGATGGCCGCTGCGCGGTGGTCGAGGTCGCCGAGGCCGCGGGGTTCCGGCGGCTGCCGGACGGCCCGCCGCGGACGCTGTCGGCCACCAGCCTCGGCGTCGGCCAGCTGATCGTCCACGCGCTGCGGCTCGGCGCGCGCCGGATCGTGCTCGCCGCGGGCACCAGCGCGGCCCCGGACGGCGGCGCGGGCGTCTTCCAGGGCCTCGGCGGCCGCCTGCTGGACGGCCTCGGCCGCGAACTCCCCCTCGGCGGGGCCGCGCTGCGCTCCCTGCACGCGCTCGACCTGCGCGGCGTCCCGGACCTCTCCGGCGTCACCCTCACCCTCGTCGGCGACACGGGCCGTCCGCTGCTCGGCCGGGCGGGCGCGGTCGCCTCCGTCCTGTCGTACGGCTCCGCCGCCTTCCCTCCCGCCGGGAGGGAAGGCGGCGGGAGG
>NZ_JBFAOF010000972.1:0-2606 GCF_040675125.1 Spirillospora sp. NPDC049652
CAAAAGCGGCTCAATCCGCCGCCACGCCACATCGGTCAACTCATGCCGTCGCACCACGACACACCATCAACCCACAACCCAAGATCCACCTCAGCCGAACACCAAGATCTGCCGGACAGGCCCTAGCGCGGGTGGTCAACGTCAGCTCGGCCGGGCAGGCGCCACTGGACTTCGACGACGTGATGCTGGACCGCCACTGGACCGGCGTACAGGCCTACTGCCAGGCCAAACTCGCGCAGATCATGCTCACCTTCGAGCACGCCGAACTCCTGCGCGGGCAGGGCGTCACCGTCAACGCCCTGCACCCCGCGTCCTACATGCCCACCAAGATCGTCGAGGGGCTGTTCGCGGTGCAGAGCACCCTGGAGGAAGGAGTGGACAACACCGCCCGGCTGGTCGGCGACCCGGCCCTCGCCGAGGTCACCGGGACCTATTTCAACCGGTCCCGTCCCGCCCGAGCGCATCACCAGGCCTACGACGAGCAAGCCCGGGCCCGCCTCCTAGAACTCAGCGAGAAGCTGACCGGCATCCCGTTCCCCGCAACCCCGTCGCTTGCCGCCTGATCCGTCCCCGGTCAGTACTCCTCCGGGGGGTCGAGGTCGTCCTCGGTGCGTTCGAGGCCGAGGCGGGCGGCCAGGCCGAGGAGGGCCTGAGGCGTGCGGCCCGAGAGGAAGACGCCGCCGCAGTCGCCCTTGGCGAGATGGACGAGCACGTCCGGACCGCCGTGGACGATCCCGTCCTGACCGAGTTCGCGCCATGGCTCGAAGCCGAGCGCCGGCAGTTCGGCCTCGATCCTGGCGACCAGTTCGGACCCGTCGTCGTCGCCGACGTCCTCCAGGTACGCCTGCGTCGACCAGCCGAGGGTGCGCGGCAGCCGCTGCACGGCCAACTGGAGGAAGAACTCCGAGACCGACCGGGCCTGGAGGGCCCATTCACCCTCGCTGACGTCGACGTCGACCAGCACGCGCGGATCGGGTTCGTGCGCGTCGGCCGCCGGATATCCCCACTCGTTGCAGCCCTGGTACTCGGCCATGAACACCACGACGCGGTGGTCGGCGTCCGGCGGGACCAGGTCCGAGTCATCCGGGATCGGACCCCTGTTCTCGCCGGCGGGCGGCGCGTCCCGGAGGCTCGGCGGGTAGATGGGGTGCGTCCCGTAGAGGCGGGGGCTGTGGGCGAAGGAGTTGAACGGCAGCTCCCACCACTCGTCCAGGGCGGCCGGGATGGGCAGGGCGCCCTCCCCGGCCCGGTCGGTGTCTCCGCTTGGGTCGGGCACGTGCTTGTCGGGCACGTGCTGCTCGTCCCGGCGGGTCCAGCGGGACGAGCCCGGCTTGACCGCGTAGCCCCATTCCTCCTGGAACTCCCGCAGGACGTCCCAGGGGTTCGGGGCGGCCCTCAGGCGATCCGTGAGCGTCCCGTAGTCAACGATCTTCGCCACGCCGAGAAGCGTAGGGGGACGGCCCGACGGACCGTCCCCGAAGCGGACTTGTCGGTCGGTTAGCAGTCGCCGGGCTCGCTGAGATCGTCCGCGTCGGCCTTGACGCCGAGGCGGGACGCCAGCTCCAGCACGGCTTCCGGGGTGCGGCCGGTGAAGCGGAGCCCGCCGAGTTCGCCGTCCGCGTGGTAGACGAGCACGTCCGGGCCGCCGTGGACGATCGTGTTCTGCTGGAGCTCGGCCCACGGCTCGAAGCCGAGCGCGGGCATCTCGGCCCTGATCCGCGCGAGCAGGCCGGCGCTGCCCAGGGTCTGGTCGGCGACGTCCTCCTCGTAGACCTCCAGCGACCAGCCGAGCGCGCGCGGCAGCCGCTGGACGGTGAGCTGGAGGAAGAACTCCGAGACCGACCGGGCCTGGAGCACCCACTCGTCGTCGTCCACGCTGACCAGGACGCGCGGGTCGGGTTCGTGCGCCTCGGCGGCGAGGTAGCCCCACTCGTTGCAGTACTGGTTCTCGGCCATGAACACGACGACGCGGCGGTCGGCGTCCGGGGCGACCAGGTCCGAATCGTCCTGGAGGGGGCCCGCGACGCCGTAGCCGGACGGGTCGGGCCGCACGGTCGGCGGGTAGACCGGGTTCGTCTCGTAGTGCTGGGCGTCGTGGGTGAAGGAGTTGAACGGCAGCTCCCACCACTCGTCCAGCGCGGCCGGGATGGGCAGGGCGGTGTCGACGCCCTCGAACCGGTCGTCGTCCGCCTTGCCGTGCAGCTCGCGGACGTACGCCTCGTGCTCGTCCTCGGACAAGCGGTCCCACCGGGACGAGCCCGGCTTCACGGCGTAGCCCCACTCCTCGTGGAACTCGCGCAGCACATCCCAGCGGTTCGGCGCGGCCTTCAGCCGCTCCGCGAACGTCCCGTAATCCACGATCTTCGCCACGCCGAGAAGGGTAGGGGCCCGGCCCGACAAACCACCCTCTTTTGGGAAGCCCCAGCCGAAGTGGGCCAGGCCCGTAGGTGCGGCCGCTAGTACTCCTCGGGGGCGTCGAGTTCGTCCTCGGTGCGTTCGAGGCCGAGGCGGGCGGTCAGGTCGAGCAGGGCCCGGGGCGTGCGGCCGGAGAGGAAGATGCCGCCGCTCTCGCCCTTGGCGAGGTGGACGAGCACGTCCGGCCCGCC
>NZ_JBFAOF010000973.1:0-2593 GCF_040675125.1 Spirillospora sp. NPDC049652
GCGACGTCGTCCCGCCGCGCGAGCGGGGCCGCTACTCCGGCTACATGGGCGCGGTGTTCGGCGTCGCGACCGTCGCCGGGCCGATGCTCGGCGGCTTCATCGTGGACGCCGACGCGCTCGGCTGGCGCTGGTGCTTCTACGTCTGCGTGCCGCTCGCGATCATCTCGCTGCTGGTCATGCAGAAGGTGCTGAAGCTCCCGAAGATCAAGCGGGACACCCGCATCGACATCTTCGGCGCCTTCACGATCACCGGCGCGGCGACCGTGGTCATGCTCATCCTCACCATGGGCGGCAAGGAGTTCGGCTGGAACTCCCAGTGGACCTACCTGCTCGCCGCGCTCGCGTTCGTGCTGCTCATCGGCGCGGTGTTCGCCGAGCGGGCGGCGCGCGAGCCGATCCTGCCGCCGCGGCTGTTCCGCAACCCGACCTTCGTGCTCTGCTCGATCGCCTCGCTGGCCGTCGGCGTCGCGATGTTCGGCGCGATGATCTACCTGCCGCAGTACCTGCAGATCGTCAAGGGCATGTCGCCCACCAAGTCCGGCCTGATGACGCTGCCGATGGTCGCCGCGATGTTCGTGACCTCGACCGGATCCGGCCAGATCGTCACCCGGCTCGGCCGCTACAAGTGGTTCCCGGTGGTCGGCCTCGCGCTGGTCGCGAGCTCGATGTACCTGCTGTCGCAGCTGCACGTCGACTCCAGCAAGGTGGTCATCGGCGCGGACATCGCGGTGCTCGGCGCCGGCCTCGGCCTCACCCTGCAGATCATGATCCTGGCCGCGCAGAACGCCGCCGCGATCACCGACCTCGCCGCCACCACGTCCGGCGTCTCGTTCTTCCGGAACCTCGGCGGCGCGATCGGCACGGCCGCGTTCGGCGCGATCCTCAACAACCGGCTCACGCACCACCTCACCGAGGGACTGGCCGCCGCGCACGTCCGCCCGCCGGCGGGCGGTGGCGCGCTCGGCACCCCGGAGGCCGTGCAGCACCTGCCGCAGCCGTTCAAGGGCATCGTCCTTGAGGCGTTCACCCAGTCGCTTCAGACGGTGTTCCTGGTGGGCGTCCCGGTCGCGCTGGTCGGTTTCGTTGTGGTCCTCTTCCTCAAGGAACTGCCGTTGCGCAGTGCCGTGGGCCGTGTCGAGCAGCCCGCTGCCGCGCCTGCCGACGCCGCTTCGGCGGACGGCCTGGCCACCGCGTCGGCGGGCGGTCCGGCCGCCGCGTCGGCCGCCGCCGGGCGCCACGCCCGCGCCGAGCACGAACTCGCCGGGGTCGGCGCGTCCGCTCCGTCGTCGGCTGCGAACGGTGTGGCCGTGAACAACCTGGTCGCGGGGGCGGGCATGCCCGCGAACGGGACGACCGACCCGGCCGTGAACGGTCTCGCGAGCACCGGTCTTGCGGCGGCGCCTGGGGGCGATGGCGTCGCGCCGCAGGCGAGCATTGCAGGCGGCGGGGCGGCTACCCCGTCGAACCCTGCGGCGGTTCCCGCAGGTCAGAACGCCATTGTCGAGCCGAGCACCGGAAGCGGTGCGACGATCAGCGGCGTCGTCCGCGGTGGCGGCGGGGCTCCCGTCGCGTCCGCGGCGGTGACCCTCATCGACGTGGCGGGACGCCAGCTCGGCCGCGCCCTGACCCGGCCGGACGGCGGGTACGCGCTCGCCACCCCCGGCCCCGGCACGTACGTGCTGATCGCCGCGACCGGCGGCCACGAGCCGCGCGCCGCGACGCTGGCCGTCGGGGACGGTCCGGTCGAGTTCGACCTCGTCCTGACCGGGAACGGTGGCCTGGCCGGAACCGTGTCCGGCTCCGACGGCGCCCCGATCGACGGCGCTACCGTCGTCGTCACGGACGTCCGCGGCGAGGTCGTGGGCAGCGTGCGGACCGGCGCGTCCGGCGAGTACGCCTTCCAGGACGTCGTCTCCGGCACCTTCACGATCGCGGTCAGCGCCGCCGGGCACCGTCCCGCCGCGCTCCAGGTCGAGGTGGCCGGAAGCGGCCAGACCAGGCAGGACGTGCGGCTCCCGGCGGGCGTGAACGTGCGCGGCGTCGTCCGCGACGACGCCGGGGCTCCGGTCGGCAAGGCCCGCGTCACCCTGGTGGACGCGGCGGGCGACGTCGTCGGCGTCACCACGACCGGGCCGGACGGCGAGTACGCCTTCACCGACCTGACCGGTGGGCAGTACACGGTGATCGCGTCCGGCTATCCGCCGGTCGCCACCGGCCTCAACCTGTCCGGCGGAAGCCTGGAGGACCACGACCTCCAGCTCGGCTTCCCCTCTGAGTGACGCCCTGGGGCCGTCCCGCCGGATGGCCCCAGGGCTTCACGCCCTACGGGAAGCGACCCTGGAGATCCTCCGGGGACACGGGAACCACGACTTCGGAATGCGGGCTTTGTGACATGGAAGTGAGCCGCGGGCTGCGTGCGGCGGTGCGGACGCGAGACGGCTGGGCCGTCCCGCACGCCGCCGTGACCATCACCGACCTGACGGGCGCGCAGGTGGCGCGGGAGCAGGCGGGCGAGAACGGCGACCTCGCCGCGCCCGCCCCGCCGCCCGGCGCCTACACGGCGATCGTGACCGCCGTGGGCTACGCGCCCGCT
>NZ_JBFAOF010000974.1:0-2591 GCF_040675125.1 Spirillospora sp. NPDC049652
GGCGCCGCGCAGGCCGCGCAGATCCCGGACCGGCGCCCCGAAGCCGACGCGCAGGTCACCGTCCCCCGTGCGCAGCCACAGGCCGTGCCGGTCGAGCGCCAGCGGGCGGACCCCGCCGGGCTCCGCGCCGGGGACGAGCCGGGCCAGCTCGGCGCGGTGCGCGCCGTCCAGGTGCCCCAGCATGGACGCCTCGACCGCGACGAACGGGTCGGGCCGTCCGGCCTGGTACTCCTCGGGTTCGAGGTCGGCGGCGCCCCAGGCGTCCACGATCTCGATCTCGGCGAGGTCCATGGTCAGGACCGTCCAGTCGGAGTCCGCCGGGTCGTCCGCGGCGAGGTCGAGCAGTTCGGGGCGGGGGTGGAGGCGGGCGAGCAGGTCGGCGGCGGCGCGCCGGCCGTCCGGGGGGAGCTCGGAGACCCAGCCGTGCAGCCAGGCGCGGCCGCGGACCCGGTCGGCGAGCGGGACGGGCGCGACGTCGCTGATCCGCAGGGTGGCGGGCAGGTCGGTGAGACCGGTGAGGGCGACCGCGGTGGGCGAGCGCCGGGGAATGAGCAGCAGGGGCGCGCCGTTCTCGTCGGTGACGTGCGCGGGCACCGGGTCGTAGGGGATGCCGGGGGCGACCAGGACCGCCCCCGCGATGCCGTAGGCGGCCGTCCGCGCCCGTTCGGCGGCCGTGGGGCCGTCGTGCGCCGCGTCCCGGGGACGCGTGGTGTCCCGTGCGCCGGTACCCGCCTCGTGCATCTCGGCCTCCTTGACTATGTAGGTTAGGCTTACCTAAGTAAGCATGCCCTAAGTCAGGAGGTCAACCATGGACAACACCGGGCCGAAGGTCCGTCTGTCCCGCGCCCTCGGCCTGCCGCTCACGCCGAAGGCCGTGAAGTACTTTGAGGCGCGGCCCTACCCGCCCGGCATGCACGGGCGGGCCCGCAAGAACGAGTCCGACTACAAGATCCGCCTGCGCGAGAAGCAGCGGCTGCGCGCGCAGTACAACATCCGCGAGACCCAGCTCCGCAACGCCTTCGCCAAGGCCGCCAAGGTCAAGGGCGCCAAGACCGGCGAGGCCCTGATCGTCGACCTGGAGCGCCGGCTGGACGCGATGGTCCTGCGCGCCGGCTTCGCCCGGACGATCTACCAGGCCCGGCAGTTCGTGGTGCACCGGCACGTCCTGGTCAACGGACGCCGGGTGGACCGGCCGTCCTTCCAGGTGCGGCCCGGCGACGTGATCCAGATCGCCGAGCGCAGCCGCTCCATGGAGCCGTTCCAGGTCGCCGCCGCGGGCGCGCACGCCGAGAACGTCCCGCCCTACCTGGAGGTCGTGCCCGACGTGCTGACCGCGCGGCTGTCCCGGCTGCCCGAGCGCCGCGAGATCCCGGTCGTCTGCGACGAGCAGCTCGTCGTCGAGCACTACTCCCGCTGAGCCTCCGCGCCGGCGGCACCCCCACGCCGCCGGCTCCGCGGTCCCCCGGCCCTCCCGGACGCCGCCCTTCCGGGACGAGCGCCTCCCCTCTGGACAGGTGTCCGCCTCCATCGGTTAGAGTCAACCTAGCGATTGCTTGGCTCGCGCGCCGCCGCACCGGCCGCCCTCCCACCGCCCGATGGAGGCACCAGGACATGATCGAGTTCCAGCCCATGACCGCGAACATCGGCGCCGAGGTGAGCGGCGTCGACATCGGCAAGCCCCTGGACGAGGAGCAGGTCCAGACCCTGCGGGACGGCCTGCTGAAGCACATGGTGCTGTTCTTCCGGGAGCAGCACATCAGCGACGAGGAGCACGTCGCGTTCGCCAAGCAGTTCGGCACGGCGAACATGCCGCCCATGGACACCTCCGGCAGCCCCGTCCACATCCTGGACCAGACCGACCCCAAGGGCGAGGGCGGCGACCAGTGGCACAGCGACAACACCTTCATGAAGGTCCCGCCGATGGGGTCGCTGCTGCGCGCGGTGATGCTGCCCGAGGTCGGCGGGGACACCCTGTGGGCCAACATGTACATGGCCTACGACTCGCTCGCGCCCTGGCTCCGGCGGCTCTGCGACGACCTGTACGCCGAGCACGACCTGACCATGTCGGTCACCAAGGCCATCGACAAGGGCCACCGGATGGACCTGCGCGCCATGCAGGAGAAGAACCCGCCCGCCGTCCACCCGGTCGTGCGCGTCCACCCGGAGACCGGGCGCAAGGCCCTGTACGTGAACCGCTCGTCGGTCACGCGGCTCATCGGGCTGTCGCGGCGCGAGAACGAGGCGCTGCTGCCGCTGCTGTTCGACGCCGTCCGCGACCCGCAGTTCCAGGTCCGGCTGAAGTGGCGGGTCGGCACGCTGGCGTTCTGGGACAACCGCCCCACCCAGCACTACGCCGTCGCCGACTACACCCAGCGCCGCAAGATGCACCGCGTCACGATCAACTGCCCGGAGGCGATCGACGACGGCGTCCCGAAGGGCCCGGACGGCGTCACCGGCGCGGACGCGCCCGCCGAGAAGGCCGCCGCCCGCTACCTCTGACGCGTCCGCTCCGCCCGCCGTGCCCGCACGCCGTTCCGGGCGTCCGCACCGTCCGCCGGCCGTCCGCCCCGAGGGGTGGACGCAGGGCGGAC
>NZ_JBFAOF010000975.1:0-2588 GCF_040675125.1 Spirillospora sp. NPDC049652
GTTCGGCGTCTACAAGGCGGGCCGCCTGGCCGCCAACGGGCGCGTCGCCGCCGCCGGCGCGGGCTGGCACCCCCCGGGCGGCCACGCCCCCTCCGGAACCCCGGTCTCCTCCGGAAGCCCCGGGCCCTTCGCGAGCCCCGGCCCCTTCGGGGACCCCGGGCCCTTCGCGAACCCGGCGCCCTTCGGACCCTCGATGTCCTCCGACGCCCCGCTGCCCTCCGGAGCCCCGGTGCCGCCGCGCGGCCCGTGGGGATGGAGCGCGCGGCGACGGCTCGCCCTGACGGCCGCGGCCGCCGCCATCGCGCTCGGCGCGGGCGGCATCGGCGCCGCGGCGACGCTCGCGGTGGACGGCGACTCCGGCCGGCTCCCCGGCCCGTCCGCGGTCGCCGGGGTCTCCACGAAGGGGGACGCCACGACCGCGCAGGTCGCCAAGGCCGTCCAGCCGTCGGTGGTGTCGGTGCGGATCGTCGCCTCGTCCGGCGAGGGCACCGGCTCCGGCGTCATCCTGCGCGCGGACGGGACGATCCTGACCAACGCGCACGTGGTGTCCGGGGCGCGCCAGGTGACGGTGAAGTTCAGCGACTCCAGGACCGCTCCGGCGAAGGTCCTGGGCGTCGACTCGCAGCACGACATCGCGGTGATCCAGGCGCGGGGCGCGTCGGGGCTGCGCCCGGCCGTGCTCGGCGACAGCGCCAAGCTGGCCGTCGGCGATCCGGTGCTCGCCGTCGGCAGCCCGCTCGGCCTGGACGGCTCGGTGACCTCCGGCATCGTCTCGGCGCTCGGCCGCAGCATCCAGGAGGGCGACGGCGGCGGCGAGCAGGACCCGCAGCCGTTCATGCAGGGCCGGGACACCGCGCAGGAGCGGACCACCGTCATCCGGAACGCGATCCAGACCGACGCGGCGATCAACCCGGGCAACTCCGGCGGCGCGCTGGTCAACGGCGCGGGCCAGGTCATCGGCGTCAACACCGCCATCGCCACCTCCGGCGACGGCTCGGGCAGCATCGGGGTCGGGTTCGCCATCCCGATCAACGACGCGCGCAGGACGGTGAACCGGATGCTGGCGGGCGGCTCGGTCTGAGCCGCACCAGGACTCACCACGGGACGGCGCCCGGACAACGGGCTCTGGGGGGAGCGGGCGGACGTGCGCCGTTCCGGGGTGGCGACGGGTCGCCGGAGACCGCGGTCTCCGGTGGTCCGGCGAGCGGGAGCACGGCCGCGCGGACTTGAGGGAGTCCGCGCGGCCGTGTCCGGCCGCCACGCCCCTTCCGGCGCGGGCCGGGAAAAAATGGGGAGGACATGATCACGCCAGGGCGGGGATAATCACCGCATGCCCGGCATCATTCCCGTCCGCGACTCGGTCTTCATTCCGGAGACCGAGCTGACCTGGCGCTTCTCCCGATCGTCCGGGCCCGGCGGACAGCACGTGAACACCAGCTCGACCGCCGCCGAACTCAGCTTCGACGTCGCGAACTCGCCGTCCCTGCCCGAACCGCTGCGCGCCCGCGCGCTGGAGCGGCTCTCCGGACGGCTGGTCGGCGGCGTGTTGTCGATCCGCGCCGAGGAGCAGCGCTCGCAGCTGCGCAACCGGGAGGCCGCCAAGGCGCGGCTCGCGGCCGTCCTCTCGGACGCGATCGCGCCGCCGCCGAAGAAGCGGATCCCGAAAAAGATGCCGCGCGGCATCAACGAACGGCGGCTGGAGAACAAGCGCCGCCGCTCGGACGTCAAACGCGGCCGCTCCAACCGCTGGTCCTGACCCGGCGTCCCGGGAAGGCCGCGGGCGTTCCCGCGTTTTCTCCACGTGAGTGCGCCTCACCGCGTTCTTGACCGCGGCCGATTTCCGCGTCGGCGCGACGCGGGGAGAACGCTTCCGCGCCCTTTTTAATGATCTTGTAAAGGGGGGCCGTCAGCGGAGTTCCCGGACGGCGCGGAGCGCGGCCTTGCGGGCCGTCCCCTGGAGCGTGTCGATGTAGACCCTGCCGTCCAGGTGGTCGGTCTCGTGCTGCAGGCAGCGGGCGAAGTAGCCCGTCCCCTCCACCCGGACGGGCCGGCCGTCCCTGTCCTGGCCCTCGACGACCGCGCGGGCGTGGCGCGGGGTGGGGAAGCGGTGGCCGGGGAAGGAGAGGCAGCCCTCGTCCTCGGTCAGCGGCTCGCCGTCCGCCTCGACCAGCCGCGGGTTGACGACGTGGCCGGTGTGGCGGCGGCCCCGGTCGTCGGCGCAGTCGTAGACGAACACGCGTAGCGGGACGCCGATCTGGTTCGCGGCCAGGCCCGCGCCGTGCTGCGCGGCGAGCGTCGCGAACATGTCGTCGATGAGGCGGTGGAGGGAGTCGTCGAAGGCCCGGACGGGGTCGCAGCCGGTGCGCAGCACCGGGTCCCCGAGCAGGCGGACGGGTCGTACGGCGGCCATGACCCACGATCGTACAAAGCGTCCGCGCCCCGGCCGCGCGGCGGTCGCCCGGGTGAAGGCGGCGGACACAGGTGCGCCGCCGTCCCCGGGGCGGGGACGGCGGCGCGCGGGGCCTGCCGGGCGTGCGCGCGGCGGTCAGTCCAGGGTGTCGGCGCTCGGCTCGGGGTCGCGGACCGGG
>NZ_JBFAOF010000976.1:0-2588 GCF_040675125.1 Spirillospora sp. NPDC049652
TTCTCCCAGCGGGAGTTCAGGACGTTGAGGTGCTCCTGCTTGTCGGCCAGGTCCTTGCGGAGCCGCTCCAGACGCTGCTTGGACGCCTCGTCGGTGACGGCGGACGACCTCCGGACCGTCTTCGAGACCAACGTGTTCGGCCTCGTGCGGGTGACGAACGCGTTCCTGCCGCTGCTGAAGCGCTCGGCCGCGCCCGTCATCGTGAACGTCAGCAGCGGCCTGGCGTCGCTGGCGAAGGCGAGCGCGCCGGGGACGCCGCACGCCGACTACCCGGGCATGGCCTATCCGACCTCGAAGGCGGCGGTCAACATGCTCACGGTCCGGTACGCCAACGCGCTCACCGGGATGCGGATCAACGCGGTGGAGCCCGGCTACACCGCGACCGACATCAACCAGCACGCCGGGCACCAGACCGTCGAGGAGGGCGTGGAGATCATCGTCCGGATGGCCCAGGTCGGCCCGGACGGCCCGACCGGCACCTACCGCGACGTGGACGGCCCGCTGCCCTGGTAGCCCGGTCCGCCCCGCACGCCGACCCGGCCGGCGGACGCGCCGGCGGCGCGTTCACGGCGTGGCGCGGCCGCCGGGCGCGGTAGGACGGAGGGGCCGTCCGGACGCTCACGGGGGCGTCCGGACGGCCCCGCCCTATACTCGTTCGGTAAAGCGAACGCCGGTGGGGTGTCGGCCGTCCCGCCGGACGACGAAGGGAACGCGGGTGAGCGAATCAGTGCGCGACATGCTGGCGGCGAACCTCCGCCGGGCGCGCGCCGAGCGCGGGCTGTCGCTGTCGGAGCTGTCCCGCCGGTCCAAGATCGGCAAGGCGACGCTGTCGCAGCTGGAGGCGGGTGCGGGCAACCCCACGATCGAGACCGTGTTCAGCCTGTCGCGGGCGCTGGAGGTCCCCATCTCCGACCTGCTGGACAGCGAGCGGCCGAACGGGCTGACCGTGGTGCGCGCCGCGGACGTGGAGGTGCTGTCCGGCGCGGGGGTGGACCTGCGCCCGCTGCGCGGCATCGAGTCCGGCGACGCCATCTTCGAGGTGTACGACCAGCAGGTCAGGCCGGACTCCCGGCAGGACTCCCTCGGCCACGTCGGCACCGAGCACACCATCGTGCAGGCGGGCCGGCTGGGCGTTCGGGTCGACGGACGGGAGGTGGAGCTCGGGCCCGGCGACTACGTCGGCTTCGACGGCCTGCTCCCGCACAGCTACACCGCCCTGGAGGGGCCGGTCCGTTCGGTGCTCCTCCTCCAGTACCGTGCTGACCAGCGGCTTCACT
Organism: Spirillospora sp. NPDC049652; assembly: GCF_040675125.1. Taxonomy (NCBI): domain Bacteria; kingdom Bacillati; phylum Actinomycetota; class Actinomycetes; order Streptosporangiales; family Thermomonosporaceae; genus Spirillospora; species Spirillospora sp. NPDC049652. The sequence goes on from NZ_JBFAOF010000976.1 coordinate 1,278, forward strand.
CCGCCAAGGCGGGCCCGCCGTGCCTGGCCGAAACTCCGTGAACTCGGTCACGCCGGACCGTTGACACGGCGTGAACAGGCGTCATAACCTCCGAAGCGTTCGGTTTAACGAACGAGTTGGTGGGGGGAACGCATGCGCGTCGTGGTCGTGGGCGCCGGAATCGTCGGCGCCGCCTGCGCGCGGGAGCTGGCGCGGGCCGGGCTCGCGGTGACCGTCCTGGACCGGGGCGGCCCCGCGGCGGCGACCACCGCGCACGGCGAGGGCAACGTCCTGGTCTCCGACAAGGGGCCGGGCCCGGAGCTGGAGCTGGCGAGGCTGTCGCGGCGGCTGTGGCCCGAGATCCTGGACGTCCTGCCGGACCGCGAGCCGGTCGAGTGGGACCCCAAGGGCGGCATCGTCGTCGCCACGACCGACGAGGGCGCCCGGGAGCTGGAGAGGTTCGCCGAAGGTCAGCGCGCCGTCGGCGTCACCGCCGAGCCGGTGGACGCCGCGGCCCTCGCCGCCGCCGAGCCGCACCTCACCCGTGACGTCGCCGCCGCCGTCCACTACCCGGACGACGCGCAGGTCCAGCCGGCCGGCGCGGCGACCGCGCTGCTGGCCGACGCCCTGCGGCACGGCGCCGAGCTCCGCACCGGCTGCGAACTGCTCGGCGCGCGTGTCGCGGGAGGCCGCCTCACCGGCGTCCGCACCTCCGGCGGCGTCCTGCCCGCCGACCTCGTCGTGAACGCCGCCGGACCCTGGTCGGGCGAGACCGCGGCCCGGCTGGGCGCGCCGGTCGACGTCCGGCCCCGGCGCGGCGAGGTGCTGGTCACCACCCCGCAGCCGCCGACCGTCTTCCACAAGGTCTACGACGCCGACTACGTCGGCGCGGTCGGCAGCGGCGCGCAGGACCTGCAGACCTCGGCCGTCGTGGAGTCCACCCGCGCCGGGACCGTCCTGCTCGGCTCGGCCCGCCGCCGCGTCGGCTTCGACGACCGGATCCGCCCGCACGTCCTCGCCGAGATCGCCCGCAAGGCGCTGCGGCTGTACCCGGTGCTCGCGGGCGTCCAGGTGATGCGCGCGTACGGCGGGTTCCGGCCCTACGTCCCCGACCACCTGCCGGTCGTCGGCCCCGACCCCCGGCTGCCCGGCCTCTGGCACGCCACCGGCCACGAGGGCGCCGGCATCGGCCTCTCGGTGGGCACCACGCTGCTCCCTCCGAAGCGGTGGCGGGTCGGTCCGCGCCGAGGACGGCGGGGCGGTCGGCCCGGAACGGCTCCGGGTCGACCGAGGGCGCGGCCCCGGTGACCAGCTCGCGCAGCAGCAGCGCGG
>NZ_JBFAOF010000977.1:0-2587 GCF_040675125.1 Spirillospora sp. NPDC049652
GTCCAGCAGCCGCAGGGTCGCCGCGACGATGTCCTCTCTCAGCCGCGCGCCCTGGCCGCGCGGGTTGCGGCCGCGCGGCGCCGAGGTGGTTTCCATGATTCGGCATTGTAGGCGCGCGCCCGTTGCCTTACAGTCGTAGCGCTACAGCCGTTCACTTAGAAGGGAACCCCATGGGTTTCGAGATCCAGGACCCCGTGTTCGCGGAGATGTCCGACGCCACCCGCCAGGCGCTCTGGGAGGGGCTGCCGGAGCTGTCCAAGCGGGAGAAGGCGCTGCTCTACCTCGTCGCCGACGTCTGCCAGCAGACCCTCGGGACGCCGTTCGAGCAGCATGTGAAGCTCGCGTACGACAACGGCCTCTCCCCTGACGACCTGCGGGAACTCCTCCGCTTCATCGCCTACGACAGCGGTTACCCGGCGGCCGCGGCGGCGCTGGGACGGCTCGTCGAAGTCGAGCGGGAACTCGGCGCGTCCCCGACGGGAGCGGGCCACGAGGTGAACGCCCACGGGACGGGAAGCCCCATCCCCGCGGCGGTTCTCCAGAACGTCCACGCGTTGGACGAGGGCTTCGGCCGCTACATGGAGTTGCAGTCGCGGATGCGGGCGGGCATGCGGATGCTCAGTGTCCGGGAGCGCGCGTTCGCCACGATCACCGTGGACGTGCTGTTCCAGACCCTGCAGGAGAGCCTCCGCACCCACGTGGGGCGCGCTCTCGGGGCCGGAGCAACTCCGGACGAGGTCAGGGCGGTGGTGCGTTTCTCCGCGCTCTTCGGCATGACCAAGGCGTGGCGCGGTCTCATCGTGCTGAACGAGCTCCTCGCCGAACTCGGAGCCGCCGAACCCGTCGCCGTCTGAACCAGGCCTAATGGACCGTCGCCGCGGCATCGTTCGTGATGCCGCGGCGGCGTCGCGTCGGTGAGCTCCACATCCGGCTCGTGCATGGCTGTGGAAGTCACCCGACGTGCGGGGCGTTCGCTTTATTCGTTCGTGTGCGTGGTTCGCCAGGTGTCGAAGTCCGCGAGGCATTCACGGGCCAGGTCGGCGAGGTTGCGGGGGCAGGCCCACAGGGCGAATTCCTCGGCGGACGGGTCGTCCCGGAGGAAGAGGCGCGTGACGGCGACCGGACGGTCGCGGCGGTCGGCGGCGGCCCACGGATGAGGGGCGTCTCCGTGGGGGCACGGGGTCTCGCCGGCCGAAAGATCAACGGTCCGGATGGCGGCCTCCATCTCGGACAGGTACGGATCGCCCAGACCCTCCTCCCTGGCCGAGACGCACACGCCGAGGGAGAGCAGGAGCGCGAGGCGGTCACGCGGGGTGGTCGCCTCGCCGGAGACGATCCGCCGGGCGGCCCACAGACCGGCGGCCGACGCCTGCTGGCCGAGCCACCACGCGCGGACGGTCTGGACCAGCGCCGGCACGTCCACGCGCCCGCCGGGCCCCAGGTACCGCTCGTCGAGGCCGTCGGTGAGCCCTTCACCGCGCATCCTCCGCAGCCCCTCCTCCAGGTCCGCCACACCCTCGGCGGCGAGCGCGGCGAGCGCCTTCGGGCAGGTCCACGCCTCCAGCGGGAGGTCGTACTCCTCGTCGTACTCGTCGGGGTCGAGGGAGGTCCGGCCCTCCTCGGTGAGCAGGCGGGCACCGACGTTCACGGCCTCCTCCGCCTCCCAGGTGGCGCTGTCGGCATGCGGGTGGCCGCCGTCGCAGGCGTCGGGGTCGAGGGTCTCCAGGGCGGCGCGCAGCGCGGCGGCCATGGCCGCGAGGAGTGCGGACGACTCGATCCGGCCCGACACCGCGTACGGGGTGGTGGCGTTCAGGATGAGGACGAGCCCGGCGCGGCCCGGGCCGCCCGGGTCCGCGGCGAGCCGGTCGGCGCAGTCCCGGAGGGTTCGCACCGGGTCGTCCGAGGGGTAGTCGACCACGATCCCGCACAGCTCAGCGGCGAGGTCGGCGGCCTCGTCCTCGCTCATCACCACAGCAGTCATGGCAGAAACCTACCGACAGACCGCGACTTTTCGATCTTGTCCGGACGACCGGTGGCAGGCGATGCGAGCAGGTGGCGATATCAGCCGCGGGCAAACTCCGCCTCGGCTGCGTCAGGCGTCAGGGCGCGCGCCACCGGGCGGGACGCGGCGCGGCGGCGGGACGTCGGAGAACAGGGCGGGCAGTTCGACGTTCTCGCGCGCGGTCAGCTCATCCATGAGGTGGAACGGCTCCCCGCTCGCACTGCGGGGCGGTGGCCGGGCTTCTCGGGGGCTGACCTTGGTTGACCGGCGAAGTCGAGCCCCGGGCCCTCTTGCGCGCCTCCGGGCACATACGTGAAGCTCTCTCACATTTACGGGACACCGGAGGTGCGTGGTGCGGGTGCGGCTCGACGTCATGGCGGGCACGGTCGTCCTGGTGGACGTCGTCCGGGTGTTCCTGCCGTCCTTGATCACCGTGGTGGGTGACGCGGGCAGCACGCCCGCCGAGCTCATCGGCCTGTACGCGCTGGTCTGGTTCGTCGCGGCGTTCGCCGCCGCGCCGTTCGCCCGGCGGATCGGCACCGGCGCGGCCCTCCTGCTGCTCGCGGCGCGGGCCGCGCTCCAGTT
>NZ_JBFAOF010000978.1:0-2586 GCF_040675125.1 Spirillospora sp. NPDC049652
CGCGAGCCTCGCCCAGCGCGGCCGCGTCCACGTGGCGCTCCGCTACGGCGCAACGGGCCGTCCGGAACACGAATACTCCTGGTCGCCGCGCTAGGCCATATGGGCCCCCTATGGGCCGCAGAGGGGGCGGCCCTGGGCATCGACGGCGCAGGGCGTGTTGGGTTCGCAGCAGACCCAGTAGCCGGCGCCGGGGGTGCCCGGCTGGCCTTCGCACAGGGTGTTCGGGGGCTGGCAGGCCTCCAGGGCCGCGACGAAGTCGCCGCCGAAGCCGTGGTCGCCGACGGCCATGGCCGTGACCGCCGGCCCGGCCGGCGCGGGGACGTGGCCCTGATAGGTGCCGGTGGCCGGTCCGATGCCGCATTCGGCGGTCAAGCGCGGAAGTGTCACGGGCGATGTCCCTTCTCGGCGTTCAGCCGGCCGAGCGCCGTCCCGGTGCGTGAGCGCGATATTCCGACGCTGAACGTCCGCAAACCCATCGTCACTCTAAGCCGGTAAGGCCAGAAGGCCATGACCACATCCCGCCATCATTTGTCCAGGCCGAGCCGGTTTATGTCGCCTCTCCAAGCTCACTGGCCGCTGAGGTTGCCCGGTTAACTCCGCGTTCCTTTCGTCGCTCAACGGTAATCCTGTACGCCGTGTTCGGTGGATGTCCATGTCCGGAATCAGTGTTGACTCCCGCTCTGAGTCGGATCAGACTCATAACGCGTCGCCAGGAACGGCAAATGCGGACGGGGTGAAACCTCTCTATGGCCGATAACGGGACTGCGAGCGAGCCGGCCCAACGGGATATCGCGATTCCGGAACTCCACGAACCCTCGGTCGCGGTCGTCGGTGCCGACGGATGCGGTTGCGGAGGAACCGAGGGCAGTTGCAGTTGCGGCGGCGGCGCCGGCGCGGCGGCTCCCGGAAGCGTCTACGCGATCGGCACCGTGACCGCCCGCTTCCCGTCGCTGAACCTCGAGAAGGAGTTCATGCAGGCGTGGGGCAAGAACCCCGAGCAGACCCTGACGATCAGCGATGCCGACAAGTTCGCCGTGCTCAGCCAGGGGCAGAACCTCTACCTCGCGCGGGAGATGTGCTGGGTCTTCCAGAGCGGCGACGTGGATCTCTACATCCTGCAGCCGCGCTCCTACGTCGAGCTGACGGGCCTGGTGACGGCCCTTTCGCCCGCCCCGGGCCAGGTGAGCTTCGCCCTGGTCATCGGCATGCTGGGCCCGATCGCGCCACCGGGGATGTGCAACGGGGCGCAGTTGCCCATCGTCGTCTGCAACCAGGTCTTCGGATTCACCGGACAGGCGTTCATCAACAGCATCACCGCGGAGGTCACCGGGGACGCCGACCTCATGCGGAAGATCAGCGACCACCTCGGAGGCGCCGGGGGCGGCGCCGGCCAGACGCCCGAGGAATACGTCGCCGCCGCAGCCGGAAACGCCTTCTCCGCGCTCACCCTGCTGTCGGACAACGCGGGCCAGACGGACGAGCACCGGGCGATCAATTACCTCACCTTCAAGTCGCTCGCCCTCTACAAGAAGGAAATCGAGATGGAACTGAACGGATTCACGCTGAATTCCGTCCAGGCCCATCCCGACGCGCTGTCGGCGGGGCGTCGAATCCAGGACGTGATCCTGCTCTACGCGTCGACGACGACCACGCAGATCCAGCGCTACTTCACCCGGATCGACGTCAGCGGCCAGTTCCCCTTCATGGTGAACGATCTGTCCCTCTACTACGACCATCCGTGATCCGGAGAGACGTCATGACGATCCCGCGTCTGACCGCCGAATACAGCATCGGCCCGTCCCTGCACACCTACCCCGCGACCGGTCCGGCGAGCGCGCCCGGCCACGCCGTCGCCCCGATGGGCCTGCTCGACGGCCTGGGCGGGCTCTTCGGCGGTGTCCTGTCGAAGGTGCCCTGCCTCATCGGATGCGGGCTGCCCAACGCGGTCTCGCTCGTCGGCCAATGCGGCCTGGACCCGTCCTGCTACATCGAGCGCGCCCCTTCGGCCGTCGCCGGCTGCATCCGGCAGTGCCTGCAGTGATGGCTCCGCGTCCGGCGGATCACGGTCCTTCCATCGCCCGCTACGCACCCGTGGCCGACATGGCCCTGGCCTTCGACGGCTATCGGACCTTCGCGCAGGCGGTCCTCCCGGCTTCCCTGATCCCCGCCGGGCCGACCGGAGGCGCGGCCTTCTCCCTCACCTTCTGGCTGAACGTGCAGCCGGTGCTGGAGGAGGGGACGGACCCGCCGACGAGCTCCGGGCCGATGGTGGTGGCCGACATCCGCGGCGCGCAGGGCCCGCTCGCCCTGTGGTCGATCGAGCGCGACCTGTCCCTCGGCTTCACCGTCCCCGGCTCAGCGCCGGGAGCCCTCTCGGTGGACCTGCGTCCCTACCTGAGGCGGTGGGTCTTCGTGGTAAGCGTCTACCGCCCGCCCGCCGACGACCACCCGCACGGGCAGATCGGCCTGCTGGTCAGCGACGGCGGGCCGGTCCGGGCACCGGTCACCGCGGACCTGGACACCACGCCCAACCCGGCCGTGGAGGACCGGCTGCTGACCGTCGGCGACCTGCCGACCGCGCAGTAC
>NZ_JBFAOF010000979.1:0-2585 GCF_040675125.1 Spirillospora sp. NPDC049652
CCGCGACCCGCTCCCGCTCGTCCGCGCCGAACGGCACGTCGGCGGTCTCCCCGGCGGCCCCGGCCGTGGCCTGGGCGCCCCCGGCCGGGCCGGCGGCGCGGGTGCGGACGCGGTCGCAGAGCGGCAGGACGTCCTCGACCGCGCCCTTGGTCACCAGCAGGTCGCGGCCCAGGTGGCCGTCCCGGCGCAGCACGACGGTCGCGCGGCGGCGGTCGGAGTCGAACGGGACGGCGTCGACCGCGTGGACGTCGCCGGCCGGCGGCTCCGCCCCGGCGAGCAGCGCGTCGTCCATCGTGTCGCCGGCGGCCTCGGGGACCAGCTCGGTCGCGAACCAGGCGTTGAGCCGGGCCCAGCGCAGCACCTCCTCGTCCGGCTCGCCCGCCGTGTCCAGGTGGGACGTCAGCGACAGCCGGTCGAGGGTCAGCGTGCCCGTCTTGTCCGCGCACAGGGTGTCCATCGCGCCGAGGTCGTGCACGGCGGGCAGCCGTTTGACGATCACGCCGTGCCGGGACAGCGCCGCCGCGCCGCGCGCCAGCGTGGTCGTCACGACCAGCGGCAGCATCTCCGGGGTGAGCGCGACCGCGATCGACACCGCGAACAGCAGCGCGTGCGACCAGGGCGTGGGGCCGGGCTCGGTGAACAGCAGCGCGATCGGGACGGCCGCCGCGACCATCGCGATGAGCGCCCAGGTCACCGTCCGGACGCCCCGGTCGAACGCGGTCTGCGGCGCGGCGCGCGGCACGTCCCGCTGGAGCGCGGCGAAGTGGGTGCGTGGGCCGGTCGCGACCGCGACGGCCGTGCCCGCGCCGCTGACCACGCTCGTCCCCATCAGGCACAGCTCGGGACGGTCGAACAGCGGCGTGTCGGGGTCGGGTGGCGGGGCCGCGGGCCCGGTCCAGGCGGCGCGCTTGGCGGCGGGCAGCGACTCGCCGGTCAGCACGGCCTGGTCGACGCGCAGCCCGGTCGCGCTCAGCAGCCGCAGGTCGGCCGGGACCATGTCGCCGGGCGCGAGCCGCACCACGTCCCCGGGGACGACCTGCTCGACCGGCACCTCCCGCTCGACGCCGGGGCAGCCGGCGTCCGCGCGGCGCAGGACGGTCGCGGTCGTGGTGCTGAGGGCGCGCAGTTCGGCGGCGGCGCGTCCGCCGCGCCGCTCCTGGCGGAACCGCAGCAGCGAGCTGAGCACGGCGAGCGAGCCGATCAGCAGCGCGCCGCGCGGGTCGCGGGTGACCGCGGTGACCGCGCTCAGCACCACCAGGACCAGCACGAACGGGTCGGTGGCGACGCGCGCGAGGTGGCGTAGCAGGGGAGTGCGCCGGGGGCCGCCGTCCGGGGCCTCGGCTTCGCGGCGCAGCAGCCGCTCCTCGGCGTCCGCCTCGGTCAGGCCGCGCGCGGAGGTCTCCAGGCCGCGCAGCACCGACAGCGGCGGGCGGCCCGCGTACCCGGCGAGGATCGCGCGGGTGCGGGGCAGGTCGGGAAGGACGTCGGTCCCGGTGGCGGGGGCCGGGACGGCGGTCCAGGGGTCGTCGGCGGACGGGTCCGCCAGGCCGAACGGTTCGGACTCAGGCGCCGAGGCCACGGACGGGGGCCGCTTCCACGGGGTCGCCCTGGAGGTGGGCGACCATCTGCGCGACGATCGCGGCGACGTGCGGGTCGTCCACCACGTAGACCTGGTGGCGGCCCTCGCGGCGGGACCGGACGAGCCCGGCCAGCTTGAGCTTGGCGAGGTGCTGGCTGACGGCGGGGACGGTGCCCCCGACCCGTTCGGCCAGCGAGCTGACGTCCTGCTCGCCCTGCGCCAGCACCCACACCATGTGCAGGCGCATCGTGGCCGCGAGCATCCCGAAGCGGCCGGCCGCCTCCTGGAGCAGCTCGGGCGAGAGCGCCTCCGGGGATCGCGCCGTGTCCCGCGTCCGCTCCTTCACCGGTGCGCCTCCCGTTTCCGTCATGTCGCCTCACCGCCGGCGCCCCCGCCCGTCCGCGGGGACGTCATGAGCCGTCCGGCTCCGGTACGAGGGTATCCAAAACGCCCGTCTCGCTCAGGACGGAAATCCCCACCCAACGCGAGGGCAACCTCCGGGGCCCGCCGCGCATCAAACGAGTCGGGACCGGAGAACATTAAAGTGATTGCGCAAGTGAGTGATCGCGGAGACACTGATGGGATCACGGGGGAACGCGGAGGGAGCGCCACCGAGCATGAGACGGGGGAAGAGGGCGGCCGACGCCGCCACACTGTCGCTGGGCGTCCGGATGGCGGAGGTCGAGGCGCTGTACTCGGCCGCGCTGACCGCCGAGACGGCCGCGGGCGAGTCCGAGGCGCTGCGCGAGCTCGGCCGCGCGGCCCGGCTGCTGGCCGCGCTCGCCGAGGTCGCGGCGGAGGGCGCCGGCGTGCCCGGCCGTGCCGCCGTGCCGCCGGCCGGACGGGTCGTGGTCGGGCCGTCCGCGACGCCGGTCAAGCCGCGGGTGCGCCGGCGCATCACGCGCACCCAGCACACCGTCGACTGGATCATCACCCGGAGCCGTCCCGACCCTCGCTGAGCCGGGCCCGGTCGTGGGGGGGCGGGGGGGGGGCGGGGGCGCCGCGG
>NZ_JBFAOF010000980.1:0-2582 GCF_040675125.1 Spirillospora sp. NPDC049652
GCGACGTTCGCCGACGGCGTGCCGGACGCCCCCAAGGTGTTCACCAGCACCGGGCTCGACCAGGCCCTGGAGGGCGCGGACTTCGTCTTCGCCGCGATCCGGGTCGGCGGGCTCGCCGGGCGGGTGTGCGACGAGCGGGTCGCGCTCGACCTGGACGTCCTCGGCCAGGAGACGACCGGCCCCGGCGGCCTGGCCTACGGGCTGCGCACGATCCCGGTGATGCTCGACATCGCGCGGCGGGTGAAGGCGCTGGCCCCGGACGCCTACGTCATCAACTTCACCAACCCGGCCGGGATGATCACCGAGGCGATGCGGGACGTGCTCGGCGACCGCGTGATGGGGATCTGCGACACCCCGTCCGGCCTCGGCACCCGGGTGGCCGCGGCGCTCGGCCTCGACCCCGGCCGGCTCCAGCTCGACTACGTGGGCCTGAACCACCTCGGCTGGATGCGCCGGATCCTGCACGACGGCGTCGACATCATGCCCGCGCTGCTCGCCGACGACGCCGTGCTCGGGTCGCTGGAGGAGGGCGTGGTCTTCGGGACCGAGTGGCTGCGCGACCTCGGCGTCATCCCGAACGAGTACCTGTACTACTACTACTTCAACCGGGAGGCGGTGCGGGCCACCCTGGACGCGCCGCAGACCCGCGGCGAGTACCTGGCCAAGCAGCAGGCCGCGTTCTACGAGCGGATCGCCGGCGCGTCCGGCGGCGCCGCCCTGGAGATGTGGCGCGAGACCGTGGCGTCGCGCAGCGCCAGCTACATGGCCGAGGTGAAGGGCGCGAGCGCGGGCGACGAGCTGGAGGACCACTCCGGCGTCGACCCGGTCGACCAGGGCTACGCCGGGGTCGCGCTGAGCGTGATGAACGCGATCAGCCGCAACGAGCGCGCCCAAATGATCCTCAACGTGGGCAACGGCTCGACCGTCGCGGCGCTGCCCGGCGACGCGGTCGTCGAGGTGCCGGTCATGGTCGACGCGAACGGCGTGCACCCGCTGTCGCTGGACCAGCCCGACCTCCACCAGACCGGGCTCATGCAGCAGGTCAAGGCCGTCGAGCGGCTGGTCATCAGCGCCGCCCGCAACGGCTCGCGCGCCGACGCCGCCAAGGCGTTCGCGCTGCACCCGCTGGTCGACTCGGTCTCGGTCGGGCGCCGGCTGCTGGACGGCTACATCGACCGCATCCCCGAGGTGGCCGCGGTCTTCGCGAAGGAGCGGACGGCATGACCGGACGATGTCGGTCCCGGATACTCGGCCTGCCGGCCGTCGCGCTCGTGCTGACCCTGCTCGCGGGCGTCGTCCCGGCCCAGGCCTCGGCCCCGCACGCCTCCCCGCGCCAGGACCGGGCGCGGGCGGGCGCGGCCGTGGACGCGATGATGCGCTACTACGACCGCGAGTCGGGCCGCTGGGACCCCGAGGCGCCGTGGTGGCAGTCGGGCAACGCGCTCCAGGCCCTGCTCGACTACATGGACAGGACCGGCGACCGCCGTCTCATGGACGCGGTCCGGAACACCGTCACGCGGCAGCGTGAGCCCCTGCCCTGGTGGCCGGAGGGCGGCGGCGAGTTCCGCGCCGACTCCACCGACGACACCGGCTGGTGGGCGCTCGCCATGGTCCGGTTGTTCGACCTCACCCGTGACCGCCGGTACCTCGACATCGCCAAGCTCGACGAGGCGTACATCCGCCGGTACTGGGACGACACGTGCGGCGGCGGCGTCTGGTGGGACATCCCCGGCAAGAGCTACAAGAACGCGATCAGCCTGGAGCTCTACTTCTCCCTGCTCGCCTCGCTCCACAACCGCATCCCCGGTGACCGCGTCTACCTGGCGCGCGCCCGCGAGGCGTGGACGTGGTTCCAGCGCAGCGGGATGGTCAACTCCGAGAACCTGGTCAACGACGGCCTCGCCACCCAGTCCGGCGGGTGCGCCAACAACGGTGGGACGACCTGGACCTACAACCAGGGCGTCGTCCTCGGCGGGCTCAGCGAGCTCTACAAGGCGACCCACGACCGCTCCCTGCTGGTCGCGGCGCGCCGCATCGCCGACGCCGTCGTGAACAGCCCGCGGCTGTCGCCGAACGGAATCCTCACCGAGCCCTGCGAGGCGGGGGGCACCTGCAACGCCGACCAGGCGTCGTTCAAGGGGATCTTCGCCCGCAACCTCGCCGAGCTCGACCGGGTGCTGCCCGGTCACCCCTACCGCGGCTACCTGCGCGAGCAGGCGGCGTCCCTGTACGCCCACGGGAGGGACGGGCGGGACCGGTACGGACTGAGCTGGTCCGGGCCGTTCGACCGCGCGGACGTCTCCCGGCAGGAGTCGGCGGTGTCGCTGCTGGTCGCCGTCCTCTGACCGGCCGGGGCCCGGCCGGTCCCGGATCTCACTCGATCCCAAATTGTCCTGACATTCAGTCAACTTGTCATCAACCTAACCCCACCCCAGGAGAGGAGGCATCATGGCAGCAGACACCCTGAACGGGGCGACGCAGGCGGACCCCGCCCAGGAGACCCCCGGGCAGGCGGTCGCCGGAGGCCCGCCCGAGCCGTCGCTCGCGGACCCGTGCGCCGAGCGCGACCTCGGCGGCGCGCT